>BNTS01000086.1 GCA_025996775.1 Bacteroidia bacterium
ATCACAGGTAATTCAGTCAGCGATGTTCACCAGACACTCCCCATGTCCGGCCATGTTTCTTCGTCCTCAAGCTACCACCTTAAGGATAATTCAAAGTACAATATGCCGGCTATGGCATAGCCGAATGACGGCTTTCTATCAAATTTTACCATTCTTTCTATTGTTTCGACCCATCGGGTCGTATGTTTATAGGAAAATGCCAAACCACACGATGTGCGACCCCCAAAGGGGTCGAATGGCGGGGCGCACAAATCATTGCTATAAATATGTGACCCATTCCGGGTCTCTAATAGATTTTTCGGGTGTCCCAATGACGAAAACAGGAGAGACGCGGCACGCATGTACATTTGCGCACGCACGTAGAGACGCGGCACCGGCACGCACGTAGAGACGCGATTAATCGCGTCTCTACACGATAATGCTTTTATTTCGTCATTCGTCATTGATTCGTATCTTTTTGGCAAAAGGTCAAAAATAGCAGAATGTCAAAAAATGGTCTTTTTTTTCTTCGATATTTGAGGCGATTTTGGGCTTTTAACACGAAAAACGCAAGGATTTGCAGGTTTGGAAAATACAAAAAGACAGCAATGATGAGTTTAAAATTGAAAATTGAAAGCAGAGAGCGGAAATAGCGCTCTATTATTTATATTTTCCTTTCAATAGCCGCCATAACGTCATTTAGGTACTCAAGGGATTTAAGGGTATTTTAAATCTTAACAGATCTTAATATTAACCAAATAATAACTAATATTAAATGCTATTCACAATTCATCCTCATCTCTTCGGGAAATCATTTAGATGATTTTAAAAATGATCTGCATGAAATTTCCAAATCATGCTGATGATGTCCGGCAATCATCTAAATGATTTCCCAAAAAGAAGCCGTCTTTTCAAAATATCTTTCCTAAATATTGACAAAGGCTTTACATATCCGTTAACTTTGGCCGATTTCGTCGAAACTACGAATTTCTCGTAACACAAAAACGCCCTTTTTTCTGACAACACATAGCCTATTTAACAATAATTAGTTGACAAACGAAAAAAAACATTGCCCCATTATTGGCTTGTGCCGAGCGGAAGGGTCTACAGAGCAACGTGGATAGTTTACCTATACTTTGAAACAAAATTTGGACGAATTTACCTATGTTTTGAAACAAAATCAGGGAAATTATACCTATGCTTTGAAACAAAATCAGTATATTTGCAGTCGAGATAATTGTTACAAGTATGTTTGAAAGGAATATTTTGAAGGATTTAAACCATTGGGCGAGTGATAAATATCGTAAGCCTTTGGTATTGCGGGGTGCAAGGCAGGTGGGTAAGACTACTGTTGTCAATCAGTTCGCAAGAAATTTCGAGAATTTTTTGACAGTAAATTTGGAAAAAGCAGATGCACGGCAACTCTTTGAATCGTCTGATGAAGTAAAAAAACTGCTGCCTTTATTGTTTCTATATTGCGACGTGGCACGTCGTGAAGGTAGGACATTGCTTTTCATTGACGAAATTCAAAATTCACCGCATACCGTGTCGTTGCTTCGCTATTTCTATGAGGAATTGCCTGAGATACATGTTGTAGCAGCCGGCTCGTTGTTGGAAACAATGCTCGACAAGCATATTTCTTTGCCCGTCGGACGGGTAGAATATAAGGCTTTATATCCTTGTTCGTTTGTGGAATTTCTGAGCGCAACAGGAGAAAGCAGGTTTGTTGAACCAATACGCAACGCCTCGTTGCCAGCGGTTTTTCACAATGAATTGTCGCAGCTTTTCAAAACATATTCTCTTATTGGCGGTATGCCCGAAGTGGTGTCCCGCTACGCTGCCGACAGGGATATTGTTTCATTATCAAATGTTTACAATCAACTACTTACCGCATACAGAAACGACGTGGAAAAATATGCTGAAAATAAAACGCAGGCGGAGGTAATCCGTTACATTTTAGATGAAGGCTGGAATTTTGCGGGAGAAACCATTACGCTCGGCTGTTTCGGCGGCTCACCCTACAAGGCACGTGAAACAGGTGAGGCGTTTCGCACCTTGCAAAAAGCAATGTTGCTCGAATTGGTTTACCCGCTAACAAGCGCCAGAATGCCTGCTGTATCCGATTTGAAGCGTATGCCGAAACTTTTTTGGTTGGATGCAGGTTTGGTTAATCACGTTGCGATGATACGCAAGGAATATCTCATAAACAGCGATTTGATGGATACCTGGCGAGGAAAGGCTGCCGAACAAATGGTGGCGCAGGAACTCAAAACGCTTTCATCTGAAGTTAGCGCAAAACGGAATTATTGGGTAAGGGGGAAACACGGAAGCACTGCCGAAGTAGACTTTATTTATCTTTATGATGGTTTGATCGTGCCGATTGAGGTAAAAAGCGGCCATAATTCTCATCTGAGATCCTTGCATCAATTTATGGACGAATCTTCTCATGACATAGCCGTGAGGGTCTGGTCGGGAAATTACAGCATTGACGAAGTGAAAACTTTCAATGGAAAAACATTCCGGCTGGTAAACTTGCCCTTTTATTATATGAGCGCACTGAATGAAATATTAAAACATAGTTAGGCTGTGTCCAGGCTATGGCTCTAAAATCCTTTTGTGCATCTTCCGACCAAGGCACAATATCGCGCCATTCGATAATAGCTGATTCGGGTATCTTGTTACTCATCAATATCTATTTCTTCGTTAATTATTATTTTCCAAATCTTGTTTTGCTCATATTCAGACGGTTCGCCGACTTGAATTTCGGATTTGAGTCCTGTTTTTCTAAATTTTATTCCCGCTTGTTTTACTCTTTCCAACAATATTTTAGCCTTATCGCCTTGTTCCAATACGTCTTCTAACAGATAACCAAAGCGTTGTATGGCTGTGGCAGGAAAAAATTGCAAAAAATCGGGCGTGATTTTGTTAAAATCCATTTCTTCAACCAACTCGTTAAGTACCGTACCGGCTCGGCTTAAACCGCCAATTTCCTTTTGATACAACAACAAATCCAAAGCCGTCAGTTCCGGACTTGAAACAGATACATAACCCGTTTTTGTTGTATTTTTTCGGATAAAAGTGCATGGTATTTCTTTTTTTGAAACAAAGTTGATTTTCACTCCGTTTTTGAATTTATCACGCAAAGTCTTGCCGCTCGTAATAACGGTAAATTCCTGCGGTTGCTGGTGGGCTGCACCATAAAAAGAAGCGGCATTTAACAGACCAATGTAATAATCTTTGTGCAGATAATTCATCAGTTTGTCAATATAAACGACAGGCGGAACAACGCCTTTCAATTCATATTCAACAGGCACAATCACATAAAATCCGTGCCAAACAGATTGTATCTTTCCATTGGCAACTAACCGTTTGAGCACACTCGCAACAGTTGTTTTGTTCAAGGAAGGATATTGTCGGTAAATATCATCGGTTGAAAAAGTGATTCTGCCTCTTTTGGGGAGTTCCAGAATCCATTCGCGTATTTTAACTTTCTTATCCATACATTCAATCTTGCATTTCGACTGCAAAAATAGTCATTTTTCGGATATAAACGCAGATGAAATGCAATTATTTTCAATATGCACTTATTTTAGACTTACATTTCAACTGCAAAAATAGTCATTTTTCGGACAAAGTTTTTATCTTTGCAGGATTATAAAAAAAGTAGATGAATTATTGCGAAAAAATCAGATACCGGATATATTCTGTGGAGAAGGAAGCTTTTCCTGTGATGGTGGACAGGCTGCTTGGTTTGTTGCCTGAGGGGGAGGCGGTATTAAGGCTGGCTTTCTTTGGGATGCCGGCCTCAAATGATGAATATCTTGCCCGGCGCGAAGTATTGAAGGAGAAAGTGGCAGCCCGTTTTGAAGAGCGGGAACCTGCTTTGAGTTATGTGTCTCAACCACCCCTTCATGCAGCCCTTTTGGTTGAAGTCCACAGTTTCGTGCCCGATGAAATGGATAAAATTGTATATAAACAATTCCATAATTACCCATATTGCGTACTGGTAAATGAGGAGGGTCGCTTCCTGTTTGCCGGCGGTTTCCAGAGTGATGACTTGAATAAATCTATCGAACAACAATCGGTGGAAGTATTCCGGCATATAGACGGACTGCTGGCGTTTGAGCGTTTCCCGATTTTCAGCATCATAAGGCAATGGAACTATATTGAACAGATAACCTCCTTTAGGGAAGAGAACCAGCATTACCAGAGCTTCAATAATGTACGGGGAGATTTCTACGCAAAGACTACCTGGGAGAACGGTTATCCGGCTGCTACCGGGATTGGCGCTAATCTGGGAGGCGTACTGGTGGATTTGGATGCGGCGGTATTTTCATCACCTTCAGCCTATACTACGCCGATCGACAACCCGCTGCAAGTGGCAGCTCATGCCTATTCGGACAAGGTGCTGGAAACAGCTAAGCAGAAGAAGGCTACGCCTAAGTTTGAGCGAGCCAAAAGCATGACGTTTGACAACCGTCGCCTGATATACATCTCTGGAACAGCCGCTATTCGGGGTGAAGAAAGCCTGAAAGGGGTTGGATTAGCACGTCAGCTTCAGGCTACGATGGAGAACATCGCACGGCTTACAGGCCCGGCTCGCCCAATTATACTGCGCGTTTACCTGAAAGACAAGGCCCTTAATGCTGAAGCTGAGCGACTGATGAATGAATATCGGCTGGATATTCCCGTCTCATATATGTGGGCAGACGTTTGCCGTGACGAGTTACTAATTGAGATAGAAGGTATTGCTATTGAATAAAAACTATATAAACAATCCAAAGAACGTATGAAAACATTCCTTGAAAAAGCTTTTTCATCCTCCGCTACTACCATTGTATTATTAGCCGTCTATGCCTTTGCGCTGGCCGCCGCTACATTTATTGAGAAATATTGGGGCACGGGCATAGCCAGGATGCTGGTTTACTACTCTCCCCTCTTCTTCCTACTACAGTTGCTGCTGGTTGTCAATTTCGTAGCTATTGTTATCAAGCGCCAATTGCTGAAGAAGCGGAAATGGGGGTTTATGCTGGTTCATTTTTCCTTCATCATCATCCTGCTGGGAGCTACGATCTCTCATATCTTCAGCCGGGAAGGTATTTTACATCTGAGGGAAGGCGAGCAAAGCAATCAGATAACCATTCAAACGGCCGGCGGGAATGAGACGTATGAAAAGCTGCCTTTCAGCTTGGAGTTGGAGAAGTTTACCCTGGTTCGCTACCCAGGCTCATCAAGTCCCTCGTCTTATGAGAGCGATGTATTGGTACATGTTGACGGACAGACCTATAAAGGCAGGATATTTATGAATAATGTTCTCGACGTGAAAGGTTACCGCTTTTTCCAGGCTTCGTTTGACCGTGACGAGAAGGGAACCATCCTTTCCGTCAATAAAGACATGGCCGGACGGCGGGTTACTTACACCGGTTATTTGATGCTTGCCCTTGGTTTTGTATGTTTCTTTGTTGGAAAAAATTCCCGCTTACGGCAAATCAGTCGGCTATTAAAGGAAATGAGGAAAGAAGCCGCCGGAGTAGTCTCAGCTATCCTCCTGTTGTGCCTGATTACCCCCCAGGCAGAGGCTGCCACCCCGCAGCCCAATCCCATGCTCGACGCCATACAGAAGATGGCTGTAGATCCTGCCCATGCAGCCCGCTTCGGAGCCTTGCCCGTACAAGCCTATAATGGGCGTATCATGCCGGTAAATACCTTTTCATCGGAGATTCTTCGCAAAATACATAAGGACGAGAAGATAGAAAACCTCAATCCAGACCAATTCCTGTTGAGCCTGCTTTCGACGCCTGAGATGTGGACGCGTGTTCCCTTCATAGCCCTTCGCAACAAAACACTGGCCGAATACTACGATTTATCCGAAGGCCAATGTGCCTTGGTGGAATTGTTTGACTCAAACGGCGATTATAAATTGGGTGAGCGAGTGAATCAGGCATACAGCAAAAGCCCGGCCGAACGTTCAGGCTTCGAGAAAGACCTGCTGAAGCTTGACGAGCAGGCAAGCATCGTCTACCAGCTTACCCATTACCAACTGCTGAACCTATTCCCCTTGCGTGACGACCCCAACCATAAATGGTACGCAGCAGGTGACGACCTGTCCTCTTTTGCAAGCGCTGATTCCGCTTTCGTATCCTCCATCCTCTTTACGTATCTGCAAGATTTGCAAACCGGACTAAAGACAGGCGACTGGACAGAAGCCGACGAATCGCTCAGCATGATAGAAGCCTATCAAACCAAAACCAGCACTTTTACCATAGACGTCAAGAAGATTTCAACTGAACTGAAGTATAACAAGCTGAATCCCTTTCGCATCTGCAAGATATGCTATCTGATTTTGGGTGGTTTGTTGCTGATATTGGCCTTCTGTTCCCTTTTTAAGGAGCGACAATGGATGAAGTGGGCAATCCGGTTATTCCCTATAGCTGTATTGATTGTTTTCCACTTCCACATGATGGGAATGGCAATGCGCTGGATAATAGGTGGCTATGCTCCCTGGAGTAATTCGTACGAGACGATGGTGTATGTATCGTGGGCTGCCGTGCTTGGAGGACTGTTATTTGTGCGCCGCAGCACAATCACCTTTGCGCTGGCCACCTTGTTTGGAGGCGTCATCCTTTTTGTATCAAGCATGAACTGGATGGATCCGCAGATTAACCTTTTGGTTCCGGTGCTCAAATCGCCCTGGCTGATGTTTCATGTGGCTGTGATTGTTGCTGCTTACGGCTTCTTCGGCATCAGTTGCCTGATAGGAATCACCAACTTAGTAATGCAGTCCGTAAGCAGAAACAACAAGATACTGCTTGACAGGGTAAAAGAGTTGAGTCTGATTAACGAAATGTCGCTATGGATAGGATTGGCGTTGATGACTATTGGCACTTTCCTCGGCGCCGTTTGGGCCAACGAATCATGGGGACGCTACTGGGGATGGGATCCTAAAGAGACTTGGGCGCTAATTACCGTAGTTGTTTATGCCATCGTGCTACACCTCCGTTTGGTGAAAAAGTGGGACAATGTTAAACTATTCAATTGGATGACTGTACTTGCCTTTGCCACGGTACTGATGACGTATTTCGGTGTAAACTACTTCCTCACCGGTATGCACTCATACGGGGGATAAAACAAAAAAAGAGGAAAAAGGTTTTAAGCAACCTTTTTTCCTCTTATTGGGTGGGAGAAGGGGTTCGAACCCTCGACCCTTGGAACCACAATCCAATGCTCTAACCAACTGAGCTACAACCACCATATATCGTCTTCGTCCGTACTTAACTTTCTAAGACGGTGCAAAGATAGGTATTTCCATCAATTATCCAAACGATTCCTATAGAAAATTATTAATTGTAAATACTTCTTTTCCCGGCAAAGAGGGTGTTTCGCATAAGGGAAATGATTGTCATGGGGCCTACTCCACCGGGAACGGGAGTGATATAGGAACATTTGGGAGATACTTCGTCGAATTTCACATCTCCTGTAAGCTTGAAGCCGCTTTTGGTAACACTGCTCGGCAAACGAGTAGTTCCAACATCTATTACAACCACACCTTCTTTCACCATATCGCCTTTTAAAAATTCGGGAACACCTATAGCTGCTATGATAATATCAGCAGACAAGCACATTTCCTTCAAGTTTTGGGAACGACTGTGGCAAACCGTTACTGTGCAATCGCCAGGGTATGCTTTCTGCATCATCAACATAGCCATAGGTTTACCTACTATATTACTGCGACCCAAAACTACGCAATGCTTTCCTTTGGTTTCTATTTCATACCGCTTCAGCAGTTCCAGGATACCGGCCGGAGTTGCCGATACAAAACAAGGCAGACCTATAGACATACGACCTACGTTAATGGGATGAAATCCGTCCACGTCCTTGCGGTAGTCGATAGCCTCAATCACCTTCTGCTCCGAGATATGCTTCGGAAGGGGGAGTTGCACAATGAAGCCATCTACATCTTCGTCCTTATTTAGTCTTTCTATGCAGGCCAGAAGCTCAGCCTCCGTCACATCCTCTTCATAGCGGATGAGCGAGGATTTAAAACCTACCTCTTCACAGGTACGCACTTTACTGGCTACATACGTTTCGCTTCCACCATCATGGCCCACCAATACGGCTGCCAAATGAGGCGTCTTCCCTCCGGCTGCCTTTATCAAGCGTACTTCTTCGGCTATTTCTGCTTTAATTTGGGCTGAAACAACCTTTCCATCGATTAGCTGCATATTTATTATCTTTTAAGTGAGGGTAATTTCTTGCTTCCCGGCTTGGCCGTTGTGAGCATACGCATCATCTTTCGAGTCTCGTCAAACTGCTTAATTAGCTTATTCACCTCTTGAATACTTGTTCCGCTGCCAACAGCAATGCGTTGACGACGCGAACCATTCAGGACAGCCGGATTGCTTCGTTCAAGCGGCGTCATAGAGTAGATAATAGCCTCAATGTTCTTGAAGGCATTCTCGTCGACATCTATATTCTTCATGGCCTTGCCAACGCCGGGTATCATGGAAGCCAAATCTTTCAGGTTTCCCATCTTCTTTATCTGCTGGATTTGGCCGATAAAATCGTTGAAATCAAACTGATTCTTGGCTATTTTCTTTTGTAAGCGCTTGGCTTCCTCTTCGTCGTATTGTTCCTGAGCACGTTCAACCAACGACACGATATCACCCATTCCGAGGATACGGTCGGCCATACGTTCGGGGTGGAATACATCTAAGGCTTCCATCTTTTCGCCGGTTCCCACAAACTTAATGGGTTTATCTACTATTGTGCGGATTGAAAGAGCAGCTCCACCACGGGTATCACCGTCGAGCTTTGTCAGAACAACGCCGTCGAAGTTCAGGCGTTCATTGAATTCTTTAGCAGTATTGACAGCGTCTTGTCCCGTCATAGCATCTACCACAAACAGGATTTCGCCCGGTTGAATGGCTTTCTTGATAGCGGTAATCTCTTCCATCATCTGCTCATCGATGGCCAATCGACCGGCAGTATCGACTATCACCAAGTCGTAACCTTTCAGCCGGGCTTCCTTGAGCGCATTCTGTGCAATTGCTACCGGATTTTTGTTTTCAGGTTCTGAATATACAGGTATGCCAATCTGCTCACCTAATATATGCAACTGCTCAATAGCTGCCGGACGATAAACGTCACCAGCAACGAGAAGCGGTTTCTTCCCCCTTTTTGTCTGAAGCAGATGTGCCAGTTTACCTGAAAAGGTTGTCTTACCTGAACCTTGCAAACCTGCCATTAAAATAATAGCGGGAGTGGGTTTTAAATTGATATCCGTAGCCGTTCCACCCATCAATAGCGCCAATTCATCGTGTACGATTTTGACCAATAATTGTCCCGGCTTAACGGCAGAAAGTACATTCTGTCCTAAAGCTTTCTCCTTTACCGTATCGGTAAATTGCTTAGCCACCTTGTAGTTTACGTCGGCGTCCAACAATGCTTTCCGCACATCTTTCAGGGTTTCCGCAACGTTTATCTCGGTAATACGACCTTCGCCCTTCAATATTTTGAACGACCTGTCTAACTTTTCGCTTAAATTCTCAAACATATTATATCGTGTATTTATTTATTTTTATCATAAAAGCCTCGCAAAATTAATCAAAAAAATAGAATAAAACCATGAAAGAAGCCTTGTAAACATATTTAAACAGTCCATTTAGGGGTTGGAAATCGATTTCATCTGATAGCACAAATTCAATATTTCCCAATTAACCGAATTTTTTTCAAGTTTTTTCTTCGAAAAATGCTCTTTTTTACCCCTAAAATGAGGCTCCAAATCATAATAAATATTAAAATGGCGTTAAAATCGTGTTTTGTTGAAAAAAAACACTAGAAACACGAATCATCCGTAGAAATAATATATATATTTGCGAAGGTTAAGGAGTAAACCTATTAAGACTATTAAGACATCAGAATTGAGATGAAGGTGATTTTAAAGAGAGATAGCAGTATGTGTCGGCTTTGCTTGACATGGCGGTCTGATTTTTATGTCACTTCCGGATTTTGCAGGAAAGAATCGGAATCAATGATGAGTTTACAGATGTTTTAGTGAAGATGATGGAGAGTTTCTAAAAAGAATTTGGATTCTTGAGTTGAAAGAATACCTCTAAAATGTTAGTGTTGCTATTTTGAAATATTATAATGAATGGCTTTACTTCTCACATAAATACTTTGTATATTAAATGCCGATTATATACTAACAACCCTTATATTGTTTTCTTCACCTGAAGAAAATAATATAGGGGTTATACTTTATAAAGAATGCTGTGTTTGCGAAAGAAATTTTATTCGAAGCCTCGTTCAACAATCTGATTATTGTTTTATCCCGCCTTCTATTTCATTCCGCAGCCACAGCATTTATACTATCTGCTTACTTCAGCCTCCTTACTCCAGGTTATTTCGTATTCCTGAGAGATAATCTTTCATAGCGGCAGAGTCCCTTTTTTCGATGATTTTCTGTAGTTTAGACAGCTCTTCCTGAATGTTTTTTATCTGATTTGGGGTACGGGGATTGAAGAGTATCTCCGTAAGCAGGTAATCGTCTTCCGAGAGCAACCCACGTGCTGTCTTCAGATGTCTTTTGAAGGTAGTTCCCGGCGCATCCTGATGCTTCATGGTTGCCGCAAAGACAAGGGTTGAAGCAAAAGGAATGCCCAAAGAGTAAGCAACTACCTTATCGTGTTCCTCAAATGTATATTCGAAAATATTTAGCTTTAGTTTTGTATACAAATCCTTGAAAAATATCTTCCCCAGATGGTCGCTCTCCGAAATAAGGATGGTGTTCTCTCGCTCCAAATTTCCCAAGTTGGCAAAAGTTGGTCCGAACATGGGGTGGGTAGAAGCGAAAGGAAAACCGCAGGTGTTATAAAACTCCTGTAAATTAGTCTTTACAGAGGCAATATCGGAGATGATGCATTTAGGCGGCAGGTAGGGAATGACCACTTTAAAAGCCTCAATCGTATAATTGAGCGTAACACAATTTATCACTAAATCGGGCATAAAATCAGCTATTTCAACAGGTTGCTGTAGGCGGATGGCATTATATATAAAGCGCATCCGCTGCGGATTACTCTCCAGCACAGCTATCTCATGTTCAAAACTAAGCAGGTCGGTGAAGAAAGATCCCATCTTTCCGGCACCCAAAATTAGTATCTTCATCTTTCGTTACCCATTATAATCATCTGTTGGCGAACAGATTCTTCATGAATCTCAGTTAATATATCTTTCACAAAATCAGTACTCAGTTCCATTGCCTCGCCTATGATGGAGCGCTTATCCAGAATCTCACTGTAGCGGGACGATTGCAGTACCGGCATATTGTGTTCTTTTTTATAGACGCCTATCTCGCGGGATATGCGCATACGTTTAGCCAGTAGCTCCAGCAGTTGTTCGTCGATACCGTCAATCTGCCGGCGTAGCTCTGACAGATTTTCCGTTGTCTGTACAACGTCGCGAATGACAAGCAGGTTCAGTACGTAGTCAAGCACGTCGGGAGTGATTTGTTGGTCTTTGTCACTCCAGGCACAATCGGGGTTGCAGTGAGATTCAATAATCAATCCGTCGAAACTCAAATCCATAGCCTGTTGAGAGAGGGGAGCTATCAACTCGCGCTTTCCGCCGATATGGCTCGGGTCGCAGAAAATAGGAAGATTCGGCAACCGTCGACGCAGTTCAATAGGAATATGCCAGAGGGGAAGGTTTCGGTATATCTTTTTGTCGTACGAACTAAATCCCCGGTGGATAACGCCAAGACGATGAAGACCTGCACTATAGATACGCTCTATAGCTCCTATCCAGAGTTCCAAATCGGGATTGACCGGGTTCTTTATCAGGATAGGGATATCTACACCTTTCAGTGCATCAGCTATTTCCTGTACGGCGAAAGGGTTTACGGTAGTACGGGCACCTATCCAAAGCACATCAATACCTGCCTTCAGGGCCGCAAACACATGGTCGCGTGTGGCTACTTCGGTAGACACATACATGCCTGTTTCCTTTTTCACACGTTTCAGCCATTGGAGGCCTATCTCCCCTACCCCTTCAAAGCCGCCCGGTTTGGTACGTGGCTTCCAAATACCGGCGCGAAATATTTTGATACCATTATTGGCTATACTGCGAGCCGTCTCCATTACCTGTTCTTCCGACTCGGCGCTACAAGGACCTGTGATGATGAATGGACGTTGAGGGTCAACGCCAGGTAACCCGATGGGTTCAAATTTCATTTCCATACATTAATAATATGTTAGTTTAATAATTTATTTATTCTGTTTAATGCTTCTTGTAATGTTTCGTTTTTGCAACAAAGAGAGATGCGCACAAAGCGTTCGCCACAGCTACCAAAAATAAAGCCGGGGGTTAGAAAGACATTAGCCTCATACAATATCTTATCGGCAAGGGCTTCGCTACTCGCTACCTCGTTGGAAATCTTTCCCCAAAGGAAGAGGCCGGTCTGCATCTCGTCGTAGGTGCATCCAAGCGCTGTCATAATCTTTCCGGCCAGGTCGCGACGATTCCGATAAACGAGGTTCATTTTGTCATACCATTCGCGGGGAGCTTTCAGGGCTTCGACGGCAGCATACTGCATGGGCTTGAACTGACCGGAGTCTATATTGCTTTTCACACGTAGCACCCACTCAACAAACTGGGCGTTAGAGGTAAGCATTGCCATACGCCATCCCGGCATATTGTGTGATTTACTGAGAGAATTCAGTTCTATACATATACCTTTAGCTCCAGGAATACTCATGATACTCAATGGTTTATCATTCAGAATGAAGCTATAAGGGTTATCATTCACTATCACTATATTATGTTCGCATCCGAAAGCTACCAGCTGCTCATATAGTTCTATGCTGGCATTGGCTCCGGTGGGCATATTAGGATAATTGACCCACATTAGCTTGACGCCAGACAGGTCGGTACGCTCCAAAGCTTCGAAGTCGGGATACCATCCATTCTCCTCCTTTAGTTCGTAGGGGATGATATGGGCTTCCACCAGGTTGCTGACCGAAGTATAGGTTGGATATCCAGGATTAGGCACCAAAACGCCGTCGCCAGGATTCAAAAAAGCAAGTGATATATGCAAAATACCTTCCTTCGAACCAATCAGCGGTTGTATCTCTGTATCAGGGTTTGTCTCAACATTGTACCAGGTTTTATACCACTCTGAAAAGGCTCTCCGAAGCTCCGGAATACCTACGTAAGGTTGATATCCGTGCTCGTCTGCACCCAGGGCATGGGTTCGCAGAGCCTCGATGGTTTTTTCAGAGGGAGGGAGGTCTGGACTTCCTACTCCTAAATTGATGACCTTCTTCCCGGCAGCATTCATCTCGACTACTTCCTTCAACTTGCGGGAGAAGTAATACTCACTGACACTGTTCACCCGTGCAGCGGGTATGATATTACACACTTTGTTTTCCTTCTGCATATTCACCTAATATTTGAAAATCTTTTGTTAATGGGATAACGGCATCTAATGCCTGTTTATATCGAAGATAGTCACTGAACGACAGATCGATATAAAACATATATTGCCATTCGCGCCCGATAATCGGAAGCGATTGTATCTTCGTAAGGTTCATGTCGTAGAAGGAAAGAACGGACAGTATTTGCGACAAACTTCCTACTGCATGAGGGAGGGCAAAGACGAGTGAGGACTTGTTTTTAGTCGCATCACGAAGGAGTTCGTCGGCCGTCCATTTATCGGACACCATCAGGAAACGGGTGAAATTGCGCTTGTTAGTCTCAATACCTTCAGCTACTACTTCAAGTCCGTAAATCTCTGCCGCACGGTGGCTGCATACGGCTGCATGGCCTTTCAAGTGGTTTTGAGCGATCCATTTGGCACTTGCTGCGGTATCTTCTTTTTCTACAATTCGGATGTGAGGTAGGGTATTGAGAAAGTCACCACACTGCATCAGGGCTATGGGATGAGAATCTACCTCCTCTATCTCGTGGATAGTTGTTCCGGGCAGAGCCGCCAGTGTATGGGAAATTCGAAGCTTATACTCTCCCACCACCACAAAGCCGCTCTGACGAATCAGCTCGTGGTTCTGAAGCAAACTGCCGGCAATCGTATTCTCTATTGCCATCAGACCCAATACAGATGGGTCTTTCTTAATCGCTGCAATCACGTCTTTAAATGTATCACAGTCTATAATTTCAATCTCTTCACCTTCAAAGAAATTGTGGGAAGCGATGTCGTGATACGAACCGGCTATTCCCTGGATTGCTACCTTTTTTGTCATCTTTCTGCTATACGTGTTGTTAGTTCATTTTTATTCATAAAAAAAGGCCCCGCCGTTCTTGGCAGGACCTTCTATGTTGTTATTGATTTTTCTTTAAATTTGATTATCAACCTCTTTTCACATACAAACTCCTGCCTTCACTCTGCTAAAGTAAAAGTAATAAAAGTAATATGTAAAGCCAAATTGATTCATTTATTCTAATATTTCGGTGACAAAAGTAATGCTTTTCTTTAAATCACAAACAAAATGCGTGATTTTTTTCAAAATAATTATACAACTTTCTGATTGGCATGAAGTCTAAGCATCTCAGGTGGAACCGCAGCCTTGACACTCTTTATCAAAAGTTCGGCTATACTATGGCGAATAAAGTCCTTTCGGGTAATCAAAACAATCTCACGTGTAGGCTTTGGGATAGCAAACGGACGCACCAACTCTTTCTGTTCCTTGCTGAGTTGATGTACAGCCAATTCAGGGATAAAAGTAATCCCGTTTCCACCTTCTACCATGCGCATAAACGTCTCGATGCTGCCCAGCCGGTAGGCGCCCTGATGAATTTTCACCTGTTCCATCTGGCAGAAACGCATCAACTGGTCGCGGAAACAATGTCCTTCGTCAAGCAACCAAAGGCGTTCGCCGTTAACGTCAGACGTACGAATCAATTCATTCTTATAGATAGGCTCGTTATGTGACACATAGCCGAAAAACTGTTCATAAAACAAAATATTCCCTTGAAGCTCCGGCTCAATCGGCTCTGAGGCAATGATAGCTGCATCAATATCGCCTGCCAGTAATGCTTTCAGCGTAGGAGCCGTCTTCAACTCTAATATATGTATATCCAAATCTTTATGCTTCTCCACCATCTTAAAAAAGAAGCGAGGTACCAGATAAGGTGCAATAGTAGGCAAGATAGCCAAACGGAATGTTCCGCTCATCGACTGCCCCTCCTCATTCACAATATCCTTAATCAGAGAAGCTTGATAAAGCACCCTACGAGCCTGTTCTATCACTTTCTTCCCGGCAGGAGTCGGTTTAACCGGCTGTACATTCCTGTCAAAAAGTTTCACACCTAACTCATCTTCAAGCTTCTGAAGCATCATACTTAGCGTAGGCTGAGTCACCCGGCAATGCTCTGCCGCTTTCGCAAAATGTCGGTGAGTATCCACCGCCAAAACATATTCCAACTGTTGTATAGTCATTCTATTAGATTTGTGTTTATGCAAAAGTAATAAAAAAAACAATAATCAAAGCTTGCATAATAAAATAAAAACCCTACCTTTGCCCCGCGATTGTAAAAATCCACTTCGGGGTGTAGCGCAGCCCGGTTAGCGCACCTGCTTTGGGAGCAGGGGGTCCCAAGTTCGAATCTTGGTACCCCGACAAAAGAAAGTCAAGCAGTTAAGAAGCAATTCTTAGCTGCTTTTTCTTATGTGCACATGCAATTTGTATGCAACTTTGGAGATAATATTAAATAGTAAATACAACACAACAGTACTTTTTGTAACAATTAGGCTACATTTCCTGCAATTTCAAACTGTTGGCTTTCAAATAAGCCTTAATTTCTTCAGCAGACTTTCCTGTTAAATCCATTGAGATTTTTTCCTTTATTTCTCTAAAGACCTTAACAGTGTCAAATTCTTTTTCCCTAATCTTTTCCTGACTTTGACACTTTCAAAGCGTGCATTTTTCAAATAGTTGATTTTGTTATATTTACAAATTTAGCGATACCCAAATGGGTGTCGCAAGCCCCTAAAAGTGCTATATTTGCACTATGTTTGTACGCAAAAAGAAAAATCGGTCAGGGACAACAAGTGTCGTAATCGTTTCCAAATGTAACGGCAAAACAAA
>BNTS01000087.1 GCA_025996775.1 Bacteroidia bacterium
ATTCGATTTACCGCCCACGGTATATGCAAAGTCTAAACCTTCCGATGTTTTGTAGCGACTCATATAGGCGGAAAGGCCGATGAGCGAGAAAGCAGTTTCCTGTGTACTCAGCCAATCTTCTGACGAAAGCTTTTTCGATAGTTTCTCTACAATCGCCCTTGCTTCCTGTCCTTTATTGAGCAGAGTAAGGGTCTGTAGAGCGATGCCCCAGTCGCGCACATAGCTGCCATACGTATAATCGTATGCCGTATAGGTTGTTTGCTGTTCAACGGTGCGGGATATCAAGTCGTTGGCTACATCCTGCCGGCCGATAAGGGCGTATGCAGCGGACAGCATCCAACGGCTTAGAGGAGACAACGAGGTGTTCTCTTTCAGACGATTCATGGCTCCTACTTCCTGCTGATGAGCCAGCGCTAATACGTACAGACGGTATGCTTGGGTCGATTCGCTCGAACCGTAGTAGTTGCGGTCGGATGCGGGTTTCCAGTCACGGGCTGTCCGGCGCATGGTGCTGAGTGCAGTATTCTTGATGCCGTCGGGCACAAAGTATCCCTTATTGGCGGCTTCTACCATGAAGTGGGTCGCATAAACGGTTCCCCAGTAATTCTGGGAAGTGCCTCCGGGCCAATAGGAAAAGGCTCCGTCATACTGATACGAACGATAACGGTTGATAACCGACTTGACAGCCACTTCTATCGAAGCTTCTTGTTTGGTACTTACCGAAGCCAGCTCTTTCAGATAGAGCTGCGGGAAAGCTTTCGAGGTGATTTGCTCCAGGCATCCGTAAGGATAGCCCAGCAAATCGTGGAGACGCCGGGACAAGTCAATAGGCGGGATGCCTGATACTTCCAGCATCAGCGAGTTTGTACCCTCTGCACCCGGAAGGGCAATACTGCCTTTCCACGACTTATTGGCATCGAGAGTAACAGTCTGTACTTTCGTTTGTTTATGACGTACGGAACGTATCTCTATATCCGTTTCGTAGGTTGTCTTCTCTCCTTTAGCCACAGCAGTGAGTGTAACATGTCCTGCGCCTGTCTGACTTTTCACACGTACACGGAAAAAGGCCGTTTTGTCTTCTTTCCTACTGAACGAAAGGGTCTGGGTAGAAGAGCCTACCACCTCCATATTATTTGAGCAGGAGATGCTTACCTGTACATTCCCTATGTTGTCTTCGGTAGCAAAAACAGTAGCGGGAACAGCCATTTCTTCGTCTATGCCAATGACGCGGGGAAGTGTTCCCAGCAGCATCACAGGCTTGCGCACCATCACGCTCTTCTCCGTATTGCCGTAGGCTGAGCCATCGCCTGCAACTACCATCACGCGTACTCGGCCATTGTAGTTGGGCATAGTGAAGGTATGTTTCTTCTTCTCTCCTTTCTTCAGTATGAAAGGGCCTGCAAATTCAACCACAGGCTTGAAGCGGTTGACGACTGCCTTCGGGCCTGCCAGCGCACCGTCGCCACCGATACTGAATACCTGCTCAATCCGTCCACCGTAAGCACCCAGGATGAAGTTGTATAAATCCCAGGTAGAAATGCCTAAAGCTTCGCGGGCATTAAAGGCCTTCCATGGATCGGGAGTGGGGAAATGGGTAAGGTCGAGCAATCCCTCGTCTACAACGGCAAGGGTATAAGCCATGGCTTTACCATTTTCTTCAGACACGGTAACGGTGTACGGCTCTTCGGGCTTGAACTCCGTAGCGGTCGTGATTACCGGATGGAGGTAGCTGTCGGGCGAAGTTACCTTGAATGGTACTACGCCGTAGAGACGTATCGGAAGGTCGTTTGACTTATGGTTGTAAGGTTGCAGAATGGTTACAAAGGCGTATGCATTAGGCTGCATACCCGGCGTAACGTCTATCCGGATCGTTGTCTCGCCAGCCTCGCAGATGTGTTCGATTGTAGAAAGTATCGTCGAGCCGTTCTCTATACTTACAATGGCGCGACTGCCTTCGGGCGAGGGGAAGGTTAGTTTCATCTTCTCGCCTGTAGCGTAGCTTTCTTTGTCGGTCTTAATGGTCAACAGGGCGGGTGAAGTACTTCTTGCCTGGCTGCTTCGCTGATCGCCATAACCGGGCCAATCAAAATAGGCCAGTACTCCGGTAGAATGGCTGCCGTTTTGGTCTTTCACCCTTACCAGATAAGTTCCCCAATCATCGTGACCCATATTGAGGGTAAAGCGTCCTTTGCCATCAGAGCCAGTTGTGACATACTTCTCCCCTTGGTGAATAAGGGTTTGATCTGATATGTAATTGGCCAATGATTCGTTGTCGGAATACCACCACCAATACCACCTTATCTTATATACCTGAATCTCTAAGCGGGTAGACGAAGGTTTACCGTCACTGCTAAGTGATACGACCTCGAAGGTATGATTGGCGTCGGTATTTAACTGAGAATCGTCGTTTTGAGGCGACTTGATACCTATGTAGCGTGAATAAGGAGAATAAGGGATGCTGACGCCATCGATACTGAAATCGCCCGATTCTTCATAGACGCGGGTGGTAAAGTTACCGGTCAACATTCCGGGGGCAGAGGCTCCTATGTTGAAGGAAGCGTCTATCACAGCATCGCCTGAACTGTCTACTCTGCCCTCTATAACATCACTCTCTTCGCTATGGAACGTCTTTGTCGGATCTTCAAATTTATATTTCTCGTAGCCTTTGAAGCTGGTGGTTGCAGAGGAGAAAAAGCCTTTCATCTCATACTTCAGATTGCGGGCTACTGCTCCCTGCATCCATTCCGTATGCAGGGGAATATGCGTCGTCTCATTCCTTATGATGGGTTTGTCAGGAAGCGTGAGTTGTATTTTCAGTCGGTTGGGTTTGATGGATTCCAGACGGATGCGTTTCTCAAACGTTGTCCCACCTACCTGCACCTTTACGTTCCAGGCACCGGTGGGTGCATCGGCTTCTGTCGGAAGGTCGAAAGCATATAGGCCAAGTTCGCCATGCGTCAGTGTTTTACGCAAATACGATTGACCGCGGGGATTGAATAGCTCCATAATGACGGGATGGTTGGCAGGAAGTGTCCCCAAACGGTCATTCAGCATAAAGCCCAGATGCAGAGTGTCGCCGGGACGCCATACGCCCCGTTCGCCGTAGATAAATCCTTTGATGCCTTTTTGTACCACCTCGCCCGATACATCAAACGAACTTAGTGAAAGTGCTGAACCCGGATCGATGCGCAGATACGAGCGCTGACGGCCTTGAGTGGCAATGGCATAGAAGGGTCTCCCCTGGGTGATGGCTACCTTGGCCATTCCTTTGTCGTCGGTAACGCCTGAGCCGGTAAGCTGGTGCTGATAATTATAAAGAGAAACGTTTACCGACCGTTCGGGGGCTGTCGTTACAAGGTTGTGCACAAGGAAGGTCATTTCGCTGTTATCTCCTCCCATGGCTATCAATCCCAGATTGGTGGCCAGAATGTTTTTCTCGCGTATACGATTATAGTAATAGCTTTTATTGCAAGGATTATCGCGTTCGTACCAATCGTAATCATCGTAGTAGTTCCGGCTGTCCATATCCTCGGCTACGCCCGAACGGAAATAGTAGTAATAATAGCTTCCTCCGTCATACTGCTCCACTTCCTTTTTGAAGCGAACGGGGTCTTCGGCCAGCATTTGTTCCTTCGTTTTCTTCTCCGTATATTCATCGCAAGGGTATACTAAGAGGTCAGGGGTGAAGGATAGTATGATACGGTAGATTGCTCCCGGCTCAGGTTCCATCAGCTTATTGAGGCTGATGGCGTAGGTCTTCCAAGAGGTGAAGTCTGTTTCTTCTCCGTCGAAGAATATCGTTTTGCGGGCTACCAAGCGGCCTACGCTCATAAGGTCGTTGCTATCGTCTAAACTGTTTGTTTGGAGGAATTGGCCGATGTTTTGCTCGTAAACTTTAATAACACGTACAACTACACCGCGCAGATAGACAGCCTGGAAGGGCACAACCAAGTCTGTTGTTTGGGGAATGATATTGCCTTCGCCTGTAAAGCGGATATCGGGTATACCGCCGGATATATCAATTCCCAGATCCGAGCTTTGGCCGGTATTGCGCATAATGTCTAAGTTCAGCTTGCGGCCGTGCTTGTCGGTGATTGACGGGCTAAGGTTTATTTTCTGTGCGCCTGTTTTCGAGGGGTCGGGGTATAGGCGGAGCTTGTTTCCACCGGCAGTGACAGTCGTGTTAGTGTTATTCTCTAAATAAGCCAATCCTTCAAAATCCTGTGTAGGATTCAGGGAGCGTGTGAAGGTAACTTCCACATAACGTTCAGGCTCACTGATGAAACAAATGCGATAGACCGAGAAGTCGTCGACCGAAGGAATAGCGGTGGAGATTAGTTCATCTCCTTCACTCAGACCCAGTTTGTTTTTAGCTATGTTGAGCGTCAATTGGCGGTCTACTCCTGAACCGGCTGTCTTGTCTGCTTGAATATTTTTCAGCAAGAGGGTATGCGTTCGCTCGTCGGCATCGTGCGTCCACTCCCAAGGGAGGTTCGTCTTTTCAGAGGCCACAACGAGAGATTCGATCGTTTCGGGCGTTTCCCTATCAGACGTAGTGAGGGTGTAGGATACGTTGTACAGGTCGTCATCCTTGCTGTCTTCGGAAATATCGAGCGATTGCTGCTCTGCGCGCAACAGCAAGGGGAGGGTACTGAAGCCGAAGGTAAACGGCGTTTTGTCGGCGTCCTCAAACCAGGCTTTCAGATTGACCAACACTTCATACGTGGCGTCTCTGTCCATGGATAGTGCAGGTTTGAACGCAAGGGTACGTGCGTTATCAAAAGAAAATTCTCCCTTTACATCAGGTTTAATTTTGACGTATTTCTTCAGTTCTGCGTTTGGTATGATGCCTTCCACATCTTCCGTGAAAATGATTCTGACGGGCGAGAACCGGGAGACAGTCCCCGAAGTAAACGCTTCGACATACGGACTAAAAGGCAGATCTTCAACCACCTGTGTTTTCTTACATCCCATAAACCCAAGCAGAACCACTGCACTAACAATAAAATAAACGAGCTTTTGCATATCAAATTATTATAAAACGGTAATGAAAAAAGTTAATTGCAGTAAAGATAAGCTAATTTTCCGCCTCCCCTACACATTAGAGGTTGTTTTTTTCATAAAATCATATTTGTAGTCATAAACTCCGAAAATGTAACTATTTGAGTATTATTGTGATGTCGCAATACCAGTAAGTCCTTATCACCTGTTAATATATAATCTGCATGTATTGTGTCGGCAAGGGAGAGGAGATACAAATCTTTATCATCTCTTATATCCGAAACAGCTTGGGTCTTTATTGACTCATAGAGGCAAGACACCTCCATTAATTGCAACGTGTCAGTTATATGTTGTTCTGTTGCATACTTCCTGATTTTTGTACTGAATGCTATCTTCTTAAATTCATCTACTAATTCTTGGCAAATATATACAGACAAAGATTCATCGTTGCACAATAGTCTCAACTCTGATAATTTCTTACCGATTAACAACGATATCCACAGATTGGTATCAATAATCAGCCGATGCCTCTCCATATCGTACGGCTCTAACTTCTGCCATTATTTCTTCGTCGGACAATTCCACGTCTTTAGGACTTGTTTTGATGAATTCATCCCAAAGATTTTGTCTGGTATTTACCTCCCACCCCATTTTATTAGCTAAGTATCTGAAAAACATTATATCTGCGCTGGGTACATTGACAGATATTCTTTCTAATGTTGATTCCATATTTGTTTAATTTTAGAATTCCATTTGCAAAGTTACTAAATAATTAGCATATCCTATTGGAGAAACATAATAATCGTGCACATGGAATATGTTGGGCTTTCAGCCCGCAAAATGTATGATGCCATCTATTCCGAGGGTGACCCAAATGTATTTTGTTGTTCGTTGATATATAGGGTTATGGGAAAATGGTTATCTTTGGCTTTTGTTAATATTAAAGTGTATCTTGTATATGAGTATATTGATAAAGGGAGTTGAGTTGTTTGGAGAGGCTACAGATATTTTGATTGACGGGGCTTTTATCAAACAGGTTGAGAAGGATATAAAGGCCGAGGCTGATACAGTGATTGACGGGCGGAGGAAGGCTGTTATTCCGGGGTTAGTTAATACACATACGCATGCTGCCATGACGCTCTTTCGAGGGTATGGCGACGATATGGCGCTCATGCCTTGGTTGGAGGAGAAGATTTGGCCCAATGAGGCCAAGCTTACGGCCGACGATGTATACTGGGGAGCCAAACTGGCTTGTCTGGAGATGATAAAGAGCGGAACAACGGCCTTCTATGATATGTATCACAAACTTCCAGCCACAGCACGGGCTGTGGAGGAGATGGGCATCCGCGCCCTGCTTTCGAGCGCCTGCTTCGACCACTTCAATACCGAAGAGGCTGAGATAGGCAAAGCCCATGTCAAGAAGCTATATGCAGAAAGTACCAACTACAGCTCGCGCGTGAAATATGCGATAGGTCCCCATGCTATCTATACAGTATCAGGCCCTCTGCTGCAGTGGATAGACGCTTTCTCTAAAGAGCATAATATTCCCATCCAGATACATTTGGCGGAAACGAAAGGCGAGGTAGCCGACTCGGTGAATCAGTTTGGCCTTACTCCCGTGCGCTACCTGTATAGACTGGGTATCCTGTCTCACCGCCTCAGCATTGCCCATGGCGTGTATGTAGACGAGGAAGAGATACAGATGCTGGCGGATTCGGGCACACAGGTGGTGCATAATCCTGCCTCGAACATGAAACTTGGCTCGGGCGTAGAGTTTAAGTTTGCCGAGATGTTCAAAGCGGGTATCACGGTAGGGATCGGAACAGACGGCTGCTCGTCGTCTAACAATCTGGATATGGTAGAGGCTATGAAGCTTGCTTCGCTCCTTGGAAAGGGATGGCGCAGAAACCCGGAAGTACTGACGGCCGATGAGATTTTTCACGCTGCCACAGCCAGTGGAGCCGATATCCTTGGTATCCATGCCGGGCACATAGAAGCGGGTTATCTGGCAGACCTTTGCCTGATTGACCTCAACCTTCCTGCCTTCACCCCTAACCACAATTTCGTATCCAACCTGGTATATGCCGCCAACGGCAGTTGTGTGGACACAGTCATCTGCGACGGCAAGATACTGATGCAAAACAAAAAAATACCGGGTGAGGAGGAAATAATGGCAGAGGCAGCACAACGAGCCTACTTATTAATTAAGAATTAATGAAAATAAGGTTTTTGATTACTTGAAACAAATGAATTATGAAAACAATAGAAGATTATATTGAGGCGGCGAATTATTTATTTTCGCGCTTTAGTGAGAAACTGGAGACAGCTATCATTTTAGGTAGCGGGCTGGGAGGTCTGGCGGATTTGATTGAGGAGGCTACGGTTGTGCCTTACAAGGATATACCTCATTTCGTTCATTCTACGGCTACAGGGCATAAGGGGAATCTTATTTGTGGCAAGTTGGGCGGAAAGCAAGTGCTGGCCATGCAGGGACGCTTTCATTATTACGAAGGTTACTCGATGGAGGAAGTCACGTTCCCCGTTCGCGTTATGAAGCTATTCGGTATTAAGAATCTCTTGGTATCCAATGCGGCAGGAGGAATCAACAATACCTTTAAGGTAGGTGATTTGATGATTATTCGTGATCATATCAATATGGCGCCTAATCCGCTGATTGGGCCTAACAACGAGGCATTCGGTACGCGCTTCCCCGATATGACGCGCACCTACGACCGTGAGTTTATCCGCCTCATGGAGGAGATTGCCGTCGAGCAGAAAATACCCTTGAAGAAGGGTGTATATGTTGGTCTCACCGGACCATCATACGAGACACCTGCCGAGTATGCATTCTACGGTAAAGCAGGAGGCGATGCCATCGGAATGAGTACCGTACCCGAAGTGATAGTAGCCCGTCATGCAGGGTTACGCATCTTCGGCATGTCGGTCATAACCAACGAGGGCTACCACTTTGCCGACGATTTCGTAAACGATGCCGACGACGTAATCCGCGCCGCCAACGAAGCCGCCACCAAAATGAGTACCCTCTTCACTCAACTAATCAGGAGAATTAATAATTAATAATTAACAATTGGCAAAGATATTATTGGTTGAGGACGAAGTTAATATTGCTTCCTTTATTGAGAGGGGGCTACGGGAGTTTGACCACGAAGTTCGGACTGCTTACAATGGGGCTGACGGGTGGGAACTGATTCAAAAGGAGAGGTTTCAACTGTTGATACTGGATGTAATCATGCCTAAGATGAATGGGCTTGAACTTTGTGCCAAATATCGGGCTGCTTATGGATTCGACTCACCTGTGATTATGCTAACCGCTCTGGGTACTACTGAGGATATTGTGAAGGGGTTGGAAGCAGGCGCCGACGACTATCTGGTTAAGCCCTTTCGTTTTCAGGAATTGGAGGCTCGTATCCAGGCACTGCTGCGCCGCACGAAAAACAAATCGGCAGACGACACATCAATCCTCGTATGCGGCGACCTGGTTTTGGAAACGGAGAATCATCGTGCCACACGTGGCGGCTCCGTCATCGACCTGACTGTTCGCGAATACCGTCTTCTGGAATATTTGATGACAAATAAGGGCACGGCACTCAGCCGCCAAAGCATCATCAAACATGTATGGGACAAGGAAGCCGATCGAAACATGAACGTGGTAGACGTGTATGTAAACTACCTCCGCATGAAGATAGACAAGGGATTTGAAACGAAATTAATTCATACCGTATCAGGTATTGGTTACAGGATGGAAGCATGATGACAGGTAAGAAAATAGCGTATCGGTATACCTATATTACAGTGGGGATAATCGCTTTGGTATCCATTGTCTTCTATCTGGCAGTGGTGGTTTTTGCCGACTACCTCCTACCCTACCATATCTGGATATTGGTAGCTTTCTGGTTAGTAACCGGCGTAGCTGTTTACTTTGTAGGCAAGCGATATGCCAACCGCATGATTGAATGGATAGACAGCACCTATCAAAGTGAGAAATCCTTTATCAGCAACGCCTCACACGAGCTAAATAATCCGCTAACAGCCATACAAGGCGAGTGCGAAATCAGCCTTTTGAAAGAACGTACCCCATCCGAATACCAGGCAGCCCTTATGCGAATTGCCTCGGAAACACGGCGCATCATCCAACTCATGAAGCACTTGATGTTCCTCTCCAAAGGCGAGGAGGAAATACTGAAGACCGGCTCGGAGACCATTAGCCTGGCAGAGTTCCTGATGCAATTCATGGAGAAGCGGATTCAATTCTCTCCCGATAACTTTTCCCTGATGATAGACATCAACCCCGATTTACTGAAGATGGCGCTGGAGAATATTATCGGCAATGCGCTGAAATATTCGGGAGACAAGATGGTGGAAATAAGGCTGCGCGGTCCTGTGCTGGAAATTAAGGATCAGGGTATAGGCATCCCTCCCGAAGCTCTGAACCGGGTGTTCCAACCCTTTTACCGGGCAGCTAATACACGTGAATTTGCCGGAAACGGTATCGGCCTGAGCCTCTCGCTTCGCATTCTGCGTGTGTATGGGGCGGAAGTAACTATCTCGTCTGTACTAAACGAGGGAACGAAAGTGAAGATTGATTTTCAAGGGATGAGATAAACAAACTCTTATTTCTCCGGGTTCAGATACCTCACAACGGCTCCGCGGAGATTTACGTTGGGATTGGCTCTCGAAGCTTCCCAACTGCTGATAACCCCTCTGCGTTGCAGCCTCTTAACGGCATCCTTGAAAAACTCATTGTACGATGCCTTGGGGCGCAGTCCGTCGAAGTTGTCGCGTATATGTTTGGGCGAAGGAATCACATACGTCAAGAAGATAATCTCGCTCAACGTAAGCGCCTTTGGTTCTTTGATAAAGAAGTAGCGCGAGGCTTCGGTTATTCCATAGATATTAGGTCCCCATTCTATCACGTTCAGGTAGACCTCCAACATTCGATCCTTGGTGGTCAGGCGGTTGTTCTCTATCAGCCATACGATTAAAATCTCTTCAAATTTGCGAGACACTGTTTTTTCCTGATTCAGGAATACGTTTTTTACCACCTGCATGCTTAACGTACTTGCACCACGGGCAAACCGGCGGGTTTGGATATCTTCAACCAGCGAGCGGTGGAAGGCTTCCGGGAAAAATCCCTTATGGCTGTAGAAAGCATAATCTTCTGCATGCAAGATGGCCTGCGAAAGAATACGCGGGAGCGAACGCAGGGGAGCGAAATTCTCATTTTCGGGGCCTACTTCAAAGCTACGCTTCCTCTTGCCGTCCTCGTATATAACATGTTCAAAAGGATAGCTCATCCGGCGAAGATCTGTCTTCCCATAGGAGAGTATTTTGAAATTACGTGTATCGGCTGTTGATTCAAAGACCAAGTCTTCTATCCGCGTCATATCTACATCGAACAGGAAATGGTACGACATGGTGCCCGATACCTTCAGACCGTCCAGATTGATAAACATGCCTTTAGGCAGGGAGGAGAATAAGTCGTCGACAGGAAAGGAAGGCTTATCCACTGCCAATTTCAACCGCCAATCTTTGTTCTTGGATAATCTGAAATAAGGATGGAAATCCAAGCGATTATACTTGATATTTGTTGCACTGCTATCCAATTCAATGTAGTTTTCACCAACGTTGAACTTGAAATTGGCGAATCCTTTCCCGAAGTATATCGGACTGGAAGCCAAGTCAGGTTGGTCTACAATTAAGCCTTTCACACCTACCTTGCCCCGTACTAATTGCTCTTTGTTCGTCTCTCTCCGTTGAAATTCAACAGCAATGGTGTCAAACTTCACGGTTGCTCTCATACGGCTTTCAAGGAAGGGCAAGATTGCCTGTTCCGTATCAATCTTGTACATGCGAAGGGATAGTTTAGAGGTTTTCTCCTGATATGTACCGCGGCATACCCATTTTGCAGGGGCGTTCATTTCATCTCCGTCATTAATCATCTGAGCTACAAAGCGGCTTCCTGATATCAGCACAGAGGGAACATAATAGGGCGTATCTTTACCTTCTTTATCGCGGAAGGTAAAATGCAGTCCATGGATGGAGACATTGGGAAATAAATCGGGAGAAAGCAATCCAAGTGCATTGTATACCAGGTCGACTGCAGCAGCAAAATCGGGCTGGTCATCTGCTTTGTTCTTGTTCTGAGTGAGGCGAATATGCAGATCGTTGATCTCAAATCCTTTGATATCTTCTTTTGAAAACGCAGTCTTCCAGATATTTGCCCGTATAATAGAGATACGGGCATAGAACAAGAACGGAGACTTCTCGGGAATAATTGTAAGTCCCGTTATTTCTACTCCGCTGAAACCTTTCAGGTGAACACCCTTATACCGTATATTCAGTTTATACTGCTCCTCAATTTTTGCTATTTCATTAGTTGCATAGTGGTGGACTATCGCTGATAGTCCACCACATATACCTCCAACAACCAGCAAAATGACAATGCTAACTGTTATACATATCTTTATACGTTTACCACGTTGCCCTTTCGATAATTTACCTTTCTTCATTAAGTCGTAAAAATAATTACCACCAAAGATACAATATTATTTTAGATTACGCGATTTAAGCTTAGAAAGCATATCTTTTGTCATTGTATCCAAGTCGTATGTAGGCTTCCAATCCCATTCAATACGTGCACAAGTGTCGTCTAATGAGTTAGGCCACGACTCTGCTATAGACTGACGGAGTGAATCCACTGCATATTCCATCGTAAACTCGGGAACATATTTTTTAATATTATTAAAAATAATCTCCGGATCGAAACTCATGGATGCGATATTGAAGGCATTGCGATGTACCAAACGGGTAGGATCGGCCTCCATCAACTGGATAGCGGCATGGAGTGCATCGGGCATATACATCATGTCCATGAATGTACCGGCAGCTATGGGGCAAACAAATTTATTTCCCTTGACTGCCTCATAATAAATATCCACTGCATAGTCTGTCGTTCCGCCTCCCGGAGGGGCTATGTAGGAAATAAGTCCGGGGAAACGTACCGAACGTGTATCAACGCCAAAGCGGATGTAGTAATAGTCGCTCAACAGTTCACCGCCCACCTTGGTTACTCCATACATGGTACGAGGATTGCGAATCGTATCCTGAGGCGTTTTGTCTTTGGGGGTATTATTGCCGAAAACGCCAATCGAGCTGGGGGTAAACACAGCGCAATGGTGTTCGCGAGCCACTTCAAGCACATTGAACAATCCGTCCATACCTATTTTCCATGCCAATTGTGGTTTGATTTCCGCCACAGCCGACAAGAGAGCCGCCAAATTATAAATTGTATCAATCTTATATTTTGATACAACTTCGGCAATCTGTTGTTCGTTGGTTATATCAACTACCTCGGCAGGTCCACTCTCCAACAGTTCACCCTTTGGTTCAGCACCGGGTATATAACCGGCTACAATATTACCGTTATATCTTTTTCTAAGTTCCAGCGTAAGTTCCGAACCAATCTGTCCCGTGGAGCCAATAATTAAAACATTCTTCATCTTAGTTTTCTAAGTGTTTTTAGATTTTTTGCAAAGTTAGCATTATCCTTTGAATAATGAAAAAACAAAAATAAAAAATCAGTATTCAGGGAGTAGATATTTGAACGTAGGTCTATGTATGGTTTACTCAGGTGTTGGGTGGAAATGCGTTTCCGTATACCGTCAGGCATAGTCTATCAGTAGAAATGCGTCCCTGTATGCCGTTAGGCATAACCTATTGGTAGCCGTGGTGTTTTAACCCACGGAACAAAAGCGCTCCCCCTCCCTCTCCCGCCGCGTAGCGGCGGCATCTCGGAATAGCAAATCAACAAGCATATTAATCAAAGAAATCAATTATGTATTTTCCCTTTCCACCTTCTTCCAGGATGACGCCGCTACGCGGCGAGAGAAGGGGGGCGTTATTATCCGTGGGTTA
Organism: Bacteroidia bacterium; assembly: GCA_025996775.1. Taxonomy (GTDB): domain Bacteria; phylum Bacteroidota; class Bacteroidia; order Bacteroidales; family Tannerellaceae; genus DFXE01. The sequence continues at coordinate 12,937 of BNTS01000087.1, forward strand.
AAACACCACGGCTACCAATAGGTTATGCCTGACGGCATACAAGGACGCATTTCCACCGACAAGTTATGCCTGACGGCATACAGGGACGCATTTCCACCGACAAGTTATGCCTGACGGCATACAGATCTGAAAGATAATTTTAAAAGCTCCATAGAATGGGGTGAAATGGGCTAAAAAGTAGGGGCGTCCAATTTTTCGGGTGTCCCAATGACGAAAACAGGAAATAATAATAAATAATCAATTTTGCAAATTTATTATCGGTTTTAGAAATCCAAGCGCTAATCCGGTTATTTCTGGGTGCAGATAAATGCGGCTTTGTCTAATTGTCAAAAATAGCAGAATGTCAAAAAATGGTCTTTTTTTTCTTCGATATTTGAGGCGATTTTGGGCTTTTAACACGAAAAACGCAAGGATTTGGGGGTTTGGCAAATACAAAAAGACAGCAATAATGAGTTGAAAGTTTAAAATTGAAAGTAGAGAGCGGGAATGATGCTCTACTGTCTGTGTTTTCCTTTCAATGGCTGCCATAACGTCATTTAGGCACTCAAGGGATTTAAGGGTATTATAGAACTTAATAAATATTAATATTAACCAAATAATAGCTAATATTAAAGGCTGTTCACAATTCATCCTCATCGCTTCAGAAAATCATTTAGATGATTTTAAAAATGATCTAAATGAAATTTCCAAATTATGCTGATGACGTCCGGAAATCATCTAAATGATTTCCCAAAAAGAAGCCGTCTTTTCAAAATATTTTTCCCGAATCGCGACAAAACCTTTACATATCCGCGAACTTTGGCCGTTTTTATCGAATCTACGAATTCTTCGGAACACAAAAAGCGCCCTTTTACTTACAAAACATAGCTTATTTAACAGATTTTAGTTGACAAACGAAAATGTGAAACCTCTACTTTTTTACAACCCATCTGCTGCCAATAAGCACAACTCCTAACTAAAAAAAGTGTGGAGACACCCAACCGGCGCCTCCACATTACACGAAATATTGACAAGGGGGGCATGCCTCCTTGCCGAATATGTACACTTATTCTACTACACAACGAACAGAAAACGCATTTTCACGAACACTGGACCTCGCCGGAGTTATTCCGACTCCGGCTTCGGTAAAGTCCATTACGTAGCCGTAGGTGGCGTTGTAAGGCGTTGAAGACCAATAGTAGCCGTGCAAACCAATGTTTCGCAATATCCCCAACCCGTCGCGGGCCCCGCTTGCCGGTAAGTACGGCCGGTTCGAGGTAGCTTTGCTATAACCGCTCGAAATGGCGGTAGTTCCGTCACCATTAGTATCGGCGGTTATGGCCCCAAAGCCTCCGGTTTCCGGAACGCGCTGATATTCACCTTGGATAGTGACCTTAAACTCATCCGCCGTCGGCATCCGCCAGCGTTTGCCCTTGGGAGCCGCGCCTATCTTTGTCAGGTAAACACAAATATCGCCTTTGAGGTCTGCAATATTCGTTGTGTTGGTTTCATCGGTCAGATAGGGAATGTCGGTACCAAAAATAACCGGACTTGTAATAACGGGTAGAATACTTGCCCAAGTAGTATAGGAGGTGGTAGCGTTCCAAGTGCCGTCGATAGCCGTAACATCTGGAACGTAAGTTGTTTGTGGCGACCAGTTAACTCCCGAAGGAGATATACCGACCAAACTGCCCCATTTGAAAAAGACTCCCTGATACTGCTCTTTGCTCTTATCGTCGCTGTCCGCAAAAGTCAGAGTCTTCTTGATGTCGTCCCAATAGATATTGCTGCCTGCCCAGGTCAAACGGAGCGGCTCTTCCTGTTCAACTTCTTTGTAAGCGCTTGCCTTAACATTGGTGATAACAATGGGTTTGCGGCCAAACAGCTCAAACTGGAATGTATATTGGCGTTCCATTTCAAACGCGATGGAAGACTCACGGGCATCGCCCACAATGGCCGGAACAGGAACGGCATAAGTCTTAGCCTCCGCATCGGCCTGGCCTTTTTCCTTATAGGTAATCTCGATATAGAACAGGCTGGAAGGGGAAGAGGGGCTGCCGGTTATATCGGTTGTCTTCGTCAAATCCGAAGCGACGTTTTCCTGCGGAATGACGTATAGTGCATCATCATCGCCGATAACATCCGTATAGGTGCTGCTGCCGCTAACGGCTACTCCGCCCGCCGGGAGATTAGCCACTAGGTCGCCATTGGTTCCTGTGGATGTGTCCCAAAGCGTCTGGTATCCGGGCGAAGCGACGGTCGCATTGTCGGTCGGGTAGACAAACGCCGCGGCATCTTTAGGCAAATCGCCCAAATTCAATGTACCGCTGCTTTTGATGTTTTTCAAAGCCACGCCCAGCACCACAAATTCATTAATGCCTTCGCTCTTGGCCTGCACAAGGATGCGCGACAGGGCATGACGGAAATTCAGGGTAACCCCGGCAACGCCTTCGTGGGCATAATCGTTGGTGTGATTAGTGACCAGTAAATCTTCCTGACCGGCAAGCGTGGTCGAAGTGTTCACGCTATGCCCCGGCAGCTCGTAGTCGATGCTCGGAGGATCGCTTTGCCCTGCCAACGCGTTGGTAACACCGCTTGATCCGGCAGGAGAAAAGGCATAAAAGTTAACCAATCCCGTTTCCGGCCAGAAGGCAAGCGGAGAGTAAGTCCAGCTCGTCCCGCTGCCCGCTACGAGAAGGCCGTTGATAAGCACCGAGCCGGCATCTTCCCATGCCAACAGCCTGAAGTCTGTAATATCAGCAGCCGTGGTAGCCGACCGGAGCTGTTTGTTTGCCCAGGGCTTAAACGTGATTGCCTGACCGCTGCTGCCTGCGGCAAGCGTTTGACCGTCGTCAATGTCATTGCTGCAACTGCTCGTTATTAACGCAATTGCCAACATACTCAGAGATAAAAGATTCTTTTTCATTTTCGTAAAAATTAAAATTTAAAATAATGCCTTAAAAACTCACTCTGTAAAAAAAATTAAATTAAAAATTAAACAAATAATATATTAAAACTCACTATTACCAATCTTGCAAGATAAAGTCAATTAAATTA
>BNTS01000088.1 GCA_025996775.1 Bacteroidia bacterium
TCCCCTCCGACGCCATTCGCTTCCCCGAGCTGACCGACTCTGCTTATTGCAAGAATATCCTGATGAAAGACCGTGCACTGCTTAAGAACCCGCATGTGCTCAAATACGACTCCGCCTCGGTAGAGATTAAACTGAAGCCGGCAGAAAGAGACAGGTTTATCATGTGGTCGGCTCCCCTCAAGTCCATGTATTCGGGAGACTATCATTTCAAGAAAGGCATTACTCCTCAATGGGGAGATGTAAATATGAATCTCTTCCAGCAGCCCAATCCTGATGGAGGTACAACCGCTCCCTATACCTTTACGGCTACCTTTGGCCAACCGGATAAAGCGCTGCCATTAGGTACGCCTTTCAACCTGAGGGTAACCACTACAAACGAGTCGAAGGATAAACCCTTCGTATTCCCCCAAAAGGAAAGTTCGTATACCGACAACGCAACACTCGTTCAGACCTATCCGCTGACCCGTACAGACGGGGCAAGGTTCATCACGAATGATTACCATCCGGCCGGACTTAGCGGAACATTCCCCTTACCGGTTGTTGACGATGCCGCCATGAGCCTTGTGCAGGTAGTAAATCCCTACCTGGCCTATCTGGACTTCTCGCAGTTCCGCTCAGGCAATTCAGCAGCCATCAATAATGGCTATTATATCTGGGATGGGGATATCAATTCCGGCTTTACGGCAATCAGCACAAGCGGCAACCGGTATACGATAAGCTCTGTTCCGGAGGCCTTCAGCATTACAAGCCCCAACATAATCCCGCCGTTACAATCGTTCGTTGTTGTGAAGTCCGCAAGCGGAAAACTCAATACGCTGAACATGTCGCCGGGATGGACAACTACCAATAACAGCACACCCTATACCCTGCGGGCAGCACAGGTACTGAAAGGAGGTATTCTGCGAATCAAGGCTTCGCAAGGGAATAAAACCGGCTATGCAGTCCTGGCTTACGACCCGAATGCGTCGCCTGCCTTTGGAAAGGAAGACATGCCGGCTGTAATATTCGATGAAATTCCACTTACATTATACTCCCTTACTTCCGGTCATGAACCTCTATCCATCAATATCAGCAGCGATTTCAAATCGCAGGATACGGATTTGGGCTTACGCATTTTGCAGCCCGGCGAGGTGAAGCTGAGTTTTGAGGAACTGCCTACCTTCGGCCATGATGTAGTACTTATCGACAAGCAGCTTGGGAATAAGGAAACCAACCTGAAAACAACACCTGAATACATATTCACGGCAACGAAAGCAGGCGAACTGAACGACCGCTTTACCCTGCGGATGCAATATACGGGGCAGGGAATTGTTACAGGCAACGAGGTTGCAGGCAACCAGGCTCTTCAAGTATCCTCCGAAGATGGATATATATATGTAAGCACTAATACAGGAATAATTAGTAATCTACAAATATACAGCGTGCCCGGCAAGCAATTATTTGGCAGCGATCAGGCAGCAGGGCAATTCAAAGTTCGCATAGGCGCTTCCCAATTATGCATTGTGAAAGCCCGGATAGGAAATGAAAGCATTGTAGAAAAAATATTGGTTAAATAAAGATATGCCGTGCCGGTAAGTGATTATAGGCCTGTATGTATGTTTTGTTCAGCCGGGGAGTGAATGCTTCCCGGCTGATGTTTTTATAATAGGATATGAGCTAATTTATGTTAAATAGTTTACATATTGTCAGGAAAAGGGGCTTTTTTGTGTTACGAGAAATTCGGAGTTTCGAACAAAACGGCCAAAACTAATGGATATGTAAAGCCTTTGTCAATATTTAGGAAAAATATTTTGAAAAGACGGCTTCTTTTGGGGAAATCATTTAGATGATTGCCGGACGTCATCAGCATAATTTGGAAATTTCATTTAGATCATTTTTAAAATCATCTAAATGATTTTCTGAAGCGATGGGGATGAATTGTGAATAGTATTTAATATTAGTTATTATTTGGTTAATATTAAGATCTGTTAAGATCTATAATGCCCTTAAATCCCTTGAGTGCCTAAATGACGTTATGGCAGCCATTGAAAGGAAAATACAAACAGTAGAGTATTATTCCTGCTCTATACTTTCAATTTTCAACTTTTAACTCACCATTACTATCTTTTTGCATTTGCCAAACCCCCAAATCCTTGCGTTTTTCGTGTTAAAAGCCAAAAATCGCCTCAAATATCGAAGAAAAAAAAGACCATTTTTTGACATTCTGCTATTTTTGACATTCTGCTATTTTGACTGCTATTTTTGTCTTTTTGCTAAATCATTAGTCTCCCATTTCGTGGAAGGCGGAGGTCTTGCGGGGTAGGGTCTAAAACGTCTGCTTTAGACTTTTAAGGCTACCCCCGGCGATGCCTGAGGCTGGAGTATATTGTCCTTTCAGGCGTTATATGCTGAGTTTTGGAGAGATAGAATGGGATTAGGAAATATTTTTTTTATTTTTTGCGGAAATATTTTGGAGATTATTGCAAAACCACTATCTTTGCGCTCGCAATTGAGCAATGGCCTGTTCGTCTATCGGCTAGGACGCAAGATTTTCATTCTTGAAAGAGGGGTTCGATTCCCCTACGGGCTACAAATAATAATAATTAAAGATATAGCTGAAAATGGCAAATCACAAATCGTCCTTGAAAAGGATCAGACAGTCGAATGCAAGACGCTTACATAATAAGTATTATGCAAAGACAGCAAGAAATGCTGTAAAGCGTTTACGGGCTGTTGAAGAAAAGAGCGAAGCTCAGGCTTTGTATCCGAAAGTAAGCTCCATGTTGGACAAGCTGGCTAAGAAGAATATTATTCACAAAAACAAAGCTGCCAACTTGAAGTCCAAATTGGCTAAGCATGTGAATGCGCTTACTTAATACTGAAAGACAAGACAGTAAAAAAGTTTATATGGAAGAGTAAGCCGGGCTGGACAAGTTCGGCTTTTTTGGCTTATTCCTCTTTTTTTATCCCAATATTTTTTCGTACCTTTGCTTATTGGTTAGAAAACCCTTATTAATATAGATTTTAAATGGATTATGATATATGAGTGACGAGATTAAAAATACGAATGAGACTTATTCCGCAGAGAATATCCAGGTGCTTGAAGGCTTAGAAGCTGTACGGAAAAGACCAGCCATGTATATTGGCGATATCAGTGAAAAAGGACTGCATCACTTGGTTTACGAGGTAGTAGACAATTCAATTGACGAGGCGCTTGCCGGCTATTGCACCCACATAGACGTAGTTATAAACGAAGACAACTCCATCACGGTAATAGACGATGGACGTGGTATCCCGGTTGATTTCCACGAGAAAGAGGGGAAATCTGCGCTGGAAGTTGTACTGACCGTTCTTCATGCCGGAGGTAAGTTCGACAAAGGTAGCTACAAAGTCTCCGGTGGTTTGCACGGAGTAGGCGTATCCTGCGTAAACGCACTCTCTACGTATCTGAAAGCAGAAGTTCGCCGCGATGGCAAAGTGTATATGATGGACTTCTCAATCGGACATAAATTGCATGAATTGGCAGTGACCGGCGAATCAGACGTTACCGGAACGACCATCTCCTTCAAGCCCGATAATTCTATTTTTATTGTAACGGAATACCGCTACGAAATTCTGGCTACCCGCTTGCGCGAGCTGTCCTTCCTGAATGCCGGTGTAACCCTTACCCTGACGGACAGAAGGGAGAAGAAAGAAGACGGCACCTTCAAATCGGAAATATTTCTTTCGCAAGAAGGATTGAAAGAGTTTGTTCGCTATATCGATCGCTCCAAAGAAAAACTGATTGCCGACGTTATTCATATTGTCACCGAAAAACAAGGGATTCCCGTGGAGGTGGCTATGACATACAATACATCGTATAACGAAAGCGTATATTCGTATGTAAACGATATCAACACCATAGAAGGAGGTACTCACCTGGCCGGCTTCCGCCGCGGGCTGACTCGTACCTTAAAGAAATATGCCGAAGATTCCAAGTTGCTGGAAAAAGCCAAAGTGGAAATACAAGGCGACGACTTCCGTGAGGGTCTGACAGCCGTTATCTCCATCAAAGTAGCCGAACCTCAGTTTGAGGGACAGACGAAGACCAAGCTGGGCAACAACGAAGTGACCGGTGCCGTGGATATAGCCGTGGGCGAAGCCTTGGGTTATTATCTGGAAGAGCATCCGAAAGAAGCCAAAATTATTGTAGACAAGGTGATTCTGGCAGCTCAAGCTCGTCAGGCAGCCCGCAAGGCAAGGGAGTTGGTTCAACGCAAATCGCCCATGAGCGGAGGTGGACTTCCCGGCAAACTGGCCGACTGTTCATCGAGAATAGCTGACGATTGCGAATTGTTCTTAGTCGAGGGAGATTCGGCAGGTGGTACGGCCAAGCAAGGGCGCGACCGTGTGTTCCAAGCCATCCTCCCCCTCCGCGGTAAGATATTAAATGTGGAAAAGGCGATGGAGCATAAGGTATTCGAGAGTGAAGAAATACAGAATATGTTCCGCGCCATGGGTGTCTCCATCGGTACGGAAGACGACCCGAAGGGGTTAAACCTCAGCAAACTGCGCTACCACAAGGTGATTATCATGACCGATGCCGATGTGGACGGTAGCCATATCGCCACCTTGATCCTTACCTTCTTCTTCCGCCGTATGCGCGCACTGATTGATAACGGGTACGTGTATCTGGCAACCCCTCCCCTCTACCTTTGTAAAAAAGGAAAAGTGGAAGAGTATTGCTGGACGGACCAACAACGTCAGGCCTTTATCGACCGCTATGCCGGAGGTAGCGAAAGCCAGGTTCATACACAAAGGTACAAAGGTTTGGGTGAGATGAATGAAAACCAGCTTTGGGATACAACCATGAATCCCGAAAACCGTACCCTGAAGCAAATCACCATAGACAGCGCTGCCGAAGCCGATCAGATTTTCTCGATGTTGATGGGTGAGGAAGTAGCCCCCCGTCGCGAGTTTATAGAAGAAAATGCAACATACGCGAATATAGATGCGTAATGAGCATCAAGGTCCGTCAACCGAATATTGAGGGGTTGTTTAGGGAAGTAGACAACTTCGACCCGAAGGAAGAAGCCCTGCAACCTCCCCGTATAGGGATATCCGCCAATAGGAAAGACGGACTTTCCTGTATAAATGAACCATATATTCAATCGGTACTCTTGGCCGGAGGTTCTCCGGTATTGATACCGGTAATTAATGATATAAAAGCGCTATCGGCCATTGTATCCGATTTAGACGGACTGCTGCTGACCGGCGGCGCCGACCTCAACCCCTTATACCTGGGCGAAGAGCCTATCCCTGCCTTGCAGGATGTGGATACCTTCCGTGATGAATACGACTTGATCCTTCTGCGCTTAGCCTTCAACCGGCAAGTACCTGTCATGGGTATCTGTCGCGGGCACCAGCTTATCAATGCCGCCTTCGGAGGAAGCCTGTATCAGGACATTCACACCCAACATTCCCAACCTGCTTTAAAGCATAGCCAGGAGTTGGCACGCGAATTTCCTTCACATTCCGTAGTGCTGACGGGCGACTCAACCCGTTTGCAATCAATCCTGAAGAGCGAAAAGATATTCGTAAACTCCATCCATCATCAGGCTGTCAACGAACCGGCGCCCGGTTTTATAACCACAGCCATAGCCCCCGACGGAATCAACGAAGGGATTGAGCATACCGAATATTCGATTTTCAGCATTCAATGGCATCCCGAAGGAATGGCGCCCAAAGGGGACGAGCAGATGCTGGCTTTGTTTCGCTACCATGTAGACGAAGCCGCCTTCTTTGCCCAAGCCAAAAAGATACATCGCCGGATACTGACACTCGACTTGCATACCGACGCCCCCATGGTCTATGCCGGCGCTTTCGATATGGGTAAACGAGTGGGCGGAACGTTCAATCCACCTTACACGGAAAGCAAGGTTAATCTGCCGCTTATGGAGCATGGTCTGCTGGATGCAGCCTTTATGGTAGCCTACATTCCGCAAGGCGAACGAACGGAAACGGCCAATCAAAAGGCATACGAGTATGCCCTCGACCGGCTTAGCCAACTCATCCGGCAGCAAGAACTTCATCCTTCACGCGTGGGTATTGCCCGCACACCGTATGACTTGATTCGCTTAAAGCGGGAAGGGAAAAGAAGCATCGTCTTAGGTGTGGAAAACGGCTATGCCATCGGAAAAGATTTAAGTCTTTTGGCAACCCTGAAGCAATGGGGTGTAGCCTATATCACCCTTTGTCACAACGGGGCGAATGATATATGCGACTCTGCCGCCGGAGAGCCTGAATGGGGCGGACTTAGTCCCTTTGGGAAAGAGGTGGTCAAGGAAATGAACCGTCTCGGAATCATGATAGACGTATCCCATGCTGCAGAGACTACTTTCTATGACGTACTGAAAGAAAGTCGATTGCCGGTCATCGCCTCTCATTCCTCCGTTCGTGCACTATGCAACCATCCGCGCAACCTGACGGACGAACAAATCAAAGCGATTGCGGCAAAAGGGGGTGTTGTACACATCTGCCTCTACTCCGGCTTTATCAGGGAAGGAGAGGAGGAAGGAACACTCAGTGACGCCATCCGCCATATTAATTATGTAGTCGATTTAGTGGGGATAGACTATGTAGGGATAGGCTCCGACTTCGACGGAGGGGGCGAACTTGTTGGCTGTCGTGCTGCCAATGAGTTAATCAATATCACTGTCCGCCTTCTTAAGGAGGGATACTCAGAGGAAGATATACGGAAGATTTGGGGAGGAAATCTGCTTCGGGTTATGGACGCCGTGCAGGCTGTCGCTCAACTATAAAACATTTACAAACTAACAACTATTATCCATCTTATGAAAGCTTTGCTCTATTTGGTATGTACCTGTTTAATCCTTCAGGTAAGCCACGCACAATCGCCGGTTTCCGGCATTCCCGATTTAAAGACATTTAAGAAAACGATTGACTCCAGTGAAATCAATTTACGTACCCGGCGTCCACCTTTGATTGGACTTTCGGCTGCCCGCAACGCTAATGGCGGTTCTGCTGTCGGCTCAGCTTATATTGAGTCTGTCATCAAAGCAGGCGGAGCGCCTGTACTGATTCCTGCGACTACCGATGTAACTGCTTTACGTCAGATTGTGGCCAATCTGGATGGCCTCATTATGATTGGCGGCGAAGACGTCAATCCTTTATGGTATAACGAAGCACCTCTACAGCAGTTGGGCGAAGTAGATCCTTTGCGCGACGAATACGATATCAAGCTTATCAAGCTGGCAGCCGACCGCAACGTTCCTCTGCTGGGCATCTGCCGGGGCGAACAACTTATTAATGTAGCTTTTGGCGGTACACTGTATCAGGACTTGCCATCTCAGCGAGACAGTAAGACGCTGGTGAAGCATGGCCAAAAGCTGCCGGGCGCATACGCATCTCATATAGCATCCATTGTACCCGGAACACAGTTAGAGGAGATAATCGGTTCAGGCAATAAGGGCGTTAATTCCTTCCATCATCAGGCCGTCAAAGATGTGGCTCCGGGATTCCGGGCTGTAGCTTTCTCATCCGATAGCGTGGTTGAAGCCATTGAAGCCTGGCCGAATCATCCTATACTGGCCGTACAATGGCATCCTGAACTCTTAACGGCGGGTGGCGATACAACGATGGTAAAGCTCTTCCGCTTCTTAGTGGGCAAGGCCGACACATACCGTCAGGCGAAAGAGATACATGAGCGAATCCTCTCCATAGACACACATACAGATACGCCTCTCAGGTTCCGTCGCCCCGGTTTTAACCTGGCCAATCGCGAAACGAATCTTGTAAACCTGCCAAAAATGGAAGAAGGGAAACTCGATGGCCAATATCTTGCCGCTTACATAGGGCAAGGCAAGCGTGATCCGTTATCTCTCGATACAGCCGTTCAACGCATAAACGATCTGATTACAGATATCCACCGGCAAGTGGAAGCGAACAGCGACCTTTGCGAGCTGGCTACTACCCCGGAAGACCTTGCCCGTATAAAGAAAGCAGGAAAGAAAGCAATCTACATCGGAATAGAAAACGGTTATGGCATAGGCAAAGACGTCGCCAACCTGGCACGATTCCAAAAGATGGGCGCCACTTATATGACGCTATGCCACTCTTATGACAATGATATCTGCGACACCTCCACCAACACCAAAAAGGAATGGGACGGACTAAGCCCCTTCGGTGAAGAGGTAGTTCGTGAGATGAACCGCCTGGGCATCATGGTTGACCTCTCTCATGCCGGGGAAAGTACCTTTTGGGACGTTCTGAAGCTGACAACCGTTCCGGTTATCTGCTCGCACTCATCTGCCAAAGCGCTATGTAACCACGACCGGAATCTGACCGATGAACAGCTTGTCGCGCTTGCCGAAAATGGAGGCGTTGCCCAAGTTTGCATCTTGAATATGTATATCAATAACGACAGAAAAAGCGCTTCGCTGGGAGACGTTATTGAACATATCGACCATATAGTTAAAGTAGCCGGCATTGACCATGTGGGTATCGGCTCCGACTTCGACGGCGGAGGCGGTCTCATTGGCTTGGAAGCCGACAACGACTTACTGCAGATAACGGTTAAACTGCTTGAAAAAGGTTATTCCGAAGAAGAGATTGCCAAGATTTGGGGTGGAAATTTCCTACGGGTAATGAAAGACGTTCAGGCTGTTGCCACAAAATAAGAACAGAATGCCGAAAAAGTTTTATGTAGTATGGAAAGGACTCAACCCCGGTATTTACGACAACTGGGAAGAGTGTAAAATGCAAGTGGAAGGACAGGAAAATACCAAATACAAATCCTTTCCCAACCACGAAGAAGCCGCTAAAGCCTTTGACGAGGGTTATAATAATTACCTCCGAAAAGGCGGCGGTTCGCCCAAAGCTGTTTCAAATTTATTGAAACCGGCTCTGGCAACTCAACCCAACCTTAATAGTTTAGCCGTAGATGCCGCTTGTAGCGGTAACCCCGGCGATATGGAGTACCGGGGCGTCTATGCCGCCACGGGCGAAGAAATCTTTCATGTCGGCCCCATGAAGAAAGGGACGAACAACATCGGAGAGTTCTTAGCCTTGGTGCATGGCCTTGCTTTGCTGAAACAGCAAAACAGTTCCCTCCCCGTGTATTCCGACAGCGTAAATGCCATCAAATGGGTAAAGAACAAGAAGAGCAAAACCTTATTAGAGCGTACGTCTGTAAACGAACCCATCTTCGATCTGATAGAACGCGCAGAGAAATGGCTGAAAGAGAATACTTATTCCACCAAGATATTGAAGTGGGAGACATCGGAATGGGGAGAAATACCGGCCGACTTCGGCCGCAAATAGTTGTAGTAACATGCTAAGTAAAACCCGAGGTATCGTGCTTCATTCGTTCCCGTATAATGACACCTATTCCATTATACACCTATATACCGAAGCTTTCGGGCGAGTGGCTTATATGGTAGCGTGTAGCCGGGGGAAGAAAAGTTCCGTATCCAAAGCCCTTTTCATGCCTCTTTCCATTCTGGATATGGAAGTAGACCATAAAAACAACCGCGATCTTCACCGCATACGCGAAACGAAACTTTGCTATCCCCTGAGCCGAATTTTTACGGATCCCATAAAGAATGTGCTGTCCATGTTCCTGTCTGAAATCCTTTTCCGCGTTGTTCGGGAAACGGAGCCGGATCCCCGCCTATTCGATTTTCTCAACCGCTCCATCCTTATATTAGAAGAAGCAGATGAAGGAGTGGCCAACTTTCATTTGGTCTTCCTCCTTCACCTGCTTGTTTATTTAGGCTTTACGCCCAATGCCGAGTCATATAAAGATGGCAGTTATTTCGATATGCTAAATGGCGTATTTTCCGAGCGTCCCCCACTCCACCATCATTTTCTAAGCATCGACGAGAGCAAATTCTTTGCACGCTTTTTGCGCATCACCTACGAAAACATGTCGCTTTACGCCTTCTCCCGGCACGATCGCGTCAACATTCTTCAGCAAATTATCACCTACTACCGCCTCCATTTACCGGAATTTCCGGAAATCAAATCCCTCGGCATCCTTCAAAGTCTCTTTGATTAACTTTTACGGGGCAGCAGTTACTACTACTTTAACAGTATCATAGCGCAACTCGCCTGTCTTTTGGAGCTTATGGAGAACCATCGTAATGGGAATAGAATCAGTTGCTGTTAAAGCAGTAGCCGTCGAATACTTAAAGCTTGATGCTCCCAATTGGTTGATAAGGCTAAGCCCATTCGTATCTCCTAAACCTACCGTATCGATACGTACATCGTAAATATTCTCACGATTGGTTAGAATAATCTCATATTCTGTATCCGGATTTATCACCCAGCTTTTCCCATACCTATCCGTTGCCGGAACCTGACCCGGCGAACCCTTTACTCCTTTATATATACCTGATTCAGCATCAGGGACAGATTCTATTTCATGGGCATTGATTGTATGTCCGGTAGTAGATTTGACACCGCCGACATCGACTAAGTAGTAAAATATATTACCTTTATTAATCATGTTCGCACTGGGACCTGAAGCCTTCGTTAGCGGAATCATCTTTGCATAATAGAGTGAATCGGCAGATGTTGCTTTTGTAAACAATGTATTCCCCGGGAGCGGTAATGGACTTGATACGCTGAAGAAGTTCAAGGAATTACCCCTGGAATCTGTTAGACCTAACATCATTCCGAGATTTGCATTCCCTCCCTTATTGGTTGAGAATAAATAAACTATAGTATCCTGCAATGTGCTTAGGATCGTATCCTTAGCAAGTGGCGGTTTCGGGCCTGTCCAGCTTGGAGAGGAGGCTACGCGCCATAAGTCAAAAGACAAGCCATCAGTCATCAAGGTAATCGTATCACCCTTTAAGCGACCAAAGCCTTTAAAGTTGATCACAAGAGATTCTTCCTGGAATTTGGGAAGATAGACAGGGCGCCAGGCGAGGATAGAGTCGCCCTTCACGGATGTAGTATCAGGCTCCTTCATCGGGAAATACAATTCATACTTATTGCCTTTGTCTACCAGATAGGAACGGGTCGTATCCGCAATGAATTTGGTATACGTTGTGTCGTATTCGTTCAGGCCTTTATTCCATGTAAAAAAGCACCATTTCCCGTCAATAACCTGTGGCGAAAGAGCCTCTTTTCCATCCTCGGCAATAGCTTTTGGGGGAGTTGTACCCGGCAGTTCAGGCATGAGATCAGGTTTTGAATGCCACAGGCTATCTGCCCCAATATACCAAATCGTACCATCCTTTCCGTTCGATCCATTGTTGCCCGAGGCACCCTGATTTCCATTATAAATCTCCTTCACACCTGCTTTTCTGAGAGTAATTCGCCACCCGCCGGGAGTTCCCGAAATCTGAGAAACATCCGTTACCCAGTCCATATTGGCGATCTCATCCTCAATTTCCTTCACTTTCTGTTTGAGCGTTTCCAAATCGTTTTTCACACCCGTCATATCATTCTCCAAATTGTCAATATCAGAGCCGTAGCACGACGTCAGGATACCGGATAGAAATAATCCTAAGGCGAAAAGATAAGCCCAAATCCTTTGCGTCCATCTTTTTTTAATCATAAAATTAGCATTTGTTATTCATTTAGTTAATCATTATATAAAAAAACGCTGCATTTTAGCATACGTCGTTTCAAAATGCAAAGATATATTTTTTTCTATTGTAGAGACGCGAATAATCGCGTCTCTACGTTTGTGGGAATAAAAAACTTCTCTTTTTTTCTAATCCATTTTTATTTTAACGGAAAGGCTACACGGAAGCCGGAAGTGGCATTTGTAGTGGTAAGCGCTAGGCCCGTGCGCGATCCGCCGATACTTAACCTGTTCTCTGCTGTGTTGTAGGTGCCTCCGCGGAGTATGGCGTTTGTGGCCGTTGTGACCGTAGCGTTGCTTCCTTCGGGGTTGGTGACGGGCTGGGCGTCGGCAGGATAGCCGACGTTGCCGGTTGCGCGGTCGAAGCACCATTCCCATACGTTTCCGTACATGTCATACAATCCCCAATTGCTGCGGTTCTTGCTCTTCACGTCTGAAAGGACGGTCGCTGCGTAGCCTCCGCTCGCTTGAGCTGCTGTCATGCCTGCTCCGCTGGGGGTTCCGTTGAGAAAATCACCGCGCGCCGTGTCGCGGGCGGCATATTCCCATTCTGCCTCTGTCGGGAGCCTTCCCCCGGCCCAGGCAGCGTAGGCCATCGCCCCGTACCAGGAGACATAATTGACCGGGCGGTTGGCAGTGGCTGCGGTGGCAGTCCATATACTGCCGGCGTTAGTTATGGGGAAATTGGTATTTGCCAAGGCGGTAGCGGCAGTTGGGTATGAGGGAACCAACTCCGTGAGGCTGGCCTGTAGCTCCGTGGGGAGGGTGGAGAGGGTGGGCGATAGTGTCGTTACGCCTATGCTCGTCAGGAACTTGGCGTACTGGGCGTTAGTCACCTCGGTTTGGCTCAGCAGGTAGGCATTGGTGAGGGATACCTTGTGTATGGGCGTTACTATCCAGTTAGAAGGAGTATAGTTCGTGCCCATCATGAACGGTTCCTCAGGATGGATGAAGATGGCTTGTATGGTGTCCGCATACCTTCGTTTCACCGGGTCAAAGCCAACGGGGATGGGGTATTGCGTCCCTGTTTTAGCCTGCGTGGTATCGGGGGTAAGTATGCCCGCAGGGGCGGAGGAAGGCGGCGTCCAATCGTCCCAATCTTTGATTTGGACATCGAAGAGGAGAACTTCCAGGTCCTTGAGCGCGAGGTTGAAGGTGTATATCTTACCGCCCTCGAACTTGTCGTCCGGAATGGTGAGATCGTTGGGAATCATCCAGGAGAACTGCCTGTGGGCCGTCAATATCTGCACAATTTCCTTCGAGGGGACGATGCTGTGGGGAATGATGATGGCCTGGAAGGTGGTGTCAAATGTGGCGGGGTCCGACGGTGGCAGGGGCAACATCCCGATGAGCGAGGGAGTAACCAGCGATGGATCGGAGAGTTGGCCGGTGTTGAGGTCGAGCGTGCCGGTGGCGGGCATGGAATTGATGCTCGCACTTTTCGGGGCGGAGACGGTGGCGACGGCACGGTTGACGTTGAGGACGATTTTGCTCAACTTATGCTTGAAGTGCAGCTCCACTGCGTTGGCTATATCGCCCGCATCATACCCTACTCCCCCTTTTGCATCGTTGTTCTCCATTGCGTAGAGCAGGTCGATGCCGGCCGTGTCGCGCTGGTTGCTCAGGTTGATAGGGTATTTGTAGTCCATGATGCCGCCCGTTCCTTCGCGGAGGTAAGGATAGTAGGCTGCGAACCAGACTTTCCCGGTGCTGGGGTAGTAAATGGACTGGCTGATGTCGGCGGGCAGCAGGTTATTGGGCTGCGGTTTCGTGCCATCCTCGACGAGGAAAATGCGGTTGTCGGCGATGCTCAGGTTAATCGGGTCGCCCATGCGCACCATGTAGATGCCGATGGAGTCACCGGTCAGCCAGGAATCCCCGCCGTTGGCGGTGCGTGTCACCGCTCCGGAGCCGGTGGCGGAAGTGAAGGGAACGGGCGTCAATTCAGCCGTGGGGGTTATGCTTGGGTCGGCATTCATTGTTTCTTCCATCGTGCAAGCCTGCAAGCCGCAGAGGGCGAGGCTCGTCAGTGCAATAAAATATTGGATTGTTTTCATATTATAATCTTCTTTGTCTTTAGATTAAATAGTTGAAATTATTTTTCAAAATCGAATACGACGCGGAATCCGAGATAGGGAAACACTGAATTAAGCGTGTTTGTAAAACGTGCTCCGATAAAGAAGTAAGAGAGGGCATTCGCATAGTAATATCCCCGCGATACGCCTAGTGTCGAGGTTGCCGTGGCTGTGGAGGGTGTGGCCGTATCATAGTCACCATTGTTTATGGTAACCCTGTCGTAGCACCATTCCTCTACATTGCCGAACATGTCGTACAGCCCGTAGCCGTTAGCCAGCCTGGCTCCTTTTACCGGCACCGGATTTGTCCCCGTTGCAGCGTAAGTTCCCATGCCCATGCCGTTAGTCGAGCCGTCGATATAATCTATCCCCGGGGCTACAGTGCCTCTGGCCGCATATTCCCACTGCGCTTCCGTCGGAAGGGTTCCCCCTGCCCACCTTGCGTAGGCCAGCGCTCCATACCAGGTCACACCTGTCATCGGAAGATTTCCCCCGCCTGCTGCGGTAGGAACCCATTGTTTGGAGGTGGCATTCCATTCTATTGCGAAGTTCGTGGCGACGGAGGCGATGGTAATCGTGCATTCCTTGTACAGCATCACGGTAGCCGACGTTGATACTTCCGTTGTCGGTAACCAGTGGCTTGCGTCCACGCTGCTTCCATTGGTTCCGGTCTTAATGGTTCCAACAAGTTGGTTGTTCGGGTCGTTGAGGAATTTGCAGTACTGCGCCACGGTGACCGGTGCGTCCATTATATGGTAGCTATGGTCGAGCGTCACATTATGTACCGGAATGGATTTCAAGTTGCTGCCGGTTGCCGGGTTCTTCGTGGTTCCCATATCAAATGCAACGTTCCCCGCGATGTAAACCACGTCGAGCGTATCCACTCCATTGGCGGTCACCCTCCTGAAGCGAGCACCCGTTTCGTCCAGCGAACCTTCCACGTCAGGACTGGTGTTGTTTTTGTAAACCGAATCCCAGGGCGCGATGCTGGCCGTGTATGCCACATCCGCTTCGCCGTTGAGCGTGAGGTTGAAGGTGTACACCTTTCCCTGCTCAAAATCGGTGAGTTCATCCGGTAACTGCCAGCTATACAGCCTCCGCACGGTCTGGAACTGCACCAGCTCCCTGGCATGGTCGATTAGGTGCGGGATGAGGATGGCCTGGTAGGTCGTGTCATAGTTCGCATTCTGTTTGCCGTTGCCAACGAAGCCCACATTGCCCAGCACTGTGCCGGCCGTCAGGTTTGTGTAATCGTTGAGCTGCAACGTCCCCGTGAGTGGCGACGAGTTAATCAATCCCGTCATCCCGTGGAGATTAACGTCCGTATGCTCCCCTTTCTTCACATTGATGACTAACTTGCTAAGCACGTGGAAGAAATTGAGCGTGACAGGGGTGCCGACGCCCGGATTGCCGGTATTGATGTTCACGGCATTGTCGCTGTACAGCACGTCGATGTCCTGCGGCCTGTCCTGGATGCTGACATCCAACGGAATCGTGTATCCGCTAATGTTGGCCAGGTAAGGATAGTAAGCAATGAACCTCAAGGGCGTCGTCCCCTGGTAGTACATCTCCTGCGAGCCGGGCGGCACCAGCAAATCATAGCCACTCTTGCCGCTAAAGGGGCTTCCGTTCTTCGTATAATACTTCCGGTTGAAGTTGACACTGTTAGCAATGTCCGTCGTGGGCTGATACAGCATGTAAATCCCGATGGAATCATTGAGCAGCCACTCCGTGCCGTCGAAATTTGTGCGCGTCAAAGGCGAAGAAGGCGCCTTAGTCGTAAACTTGATAGGAATTTCCTGATCATTCGTTTCCGGATCTAACGGGCAAATAGCCGTCGTGTCCTCCATCGAGCAAGCTTGCAGCCCCAAAAGGACTAAACCTGCCAAACCGATAAAAAATCCAAATTTCTTTTTCATATTTGCCTTAAATTATTTATGAAAAACTGGTAATAATAAAACCTGTAAATAAAAACAAGGGAGAGGGGAATCCGGCTATCGCAGGATTTCCGTGTAAACAAATCGCAACTGTCTGTTTCGTAAATCGTGTTTTTGATTGGTTGATGGATAGTCTATTTATTAAATATGTAAATCAATGACACCGACGCTTTCGTAGGACCGAAGTATTGTCGCTCTTTCGAATCATGCCAAATATAACACTCCGCGCAAGTGCGATTGTATTTATCGTATTTACCGGCCAGATAACCTGCTCCCAAGCTAAACTCCAGATTCCATCGGCCCCCGATTGGTTTGGAATAACCAACCGTAAACCCCACGGAGTAGCTAAAGTGGCTAAG
>BNTS01000089.1 GCA_025996775.1 Bacteroidia bacterium
AATATATGGCCATCATGAGCATACAGCTCTTGAACATCTATCAGAATCAGCCCGTTAGTGCAAATTATTAATTCCTCTCGAATAAAATAAAACAATCATAATATGAAAAAGAAAACTATTATCATCGGAGTGGCACTGATAGCAGTCGTTGCTATTACGTTTTTCCTTTTTGGAGGAAAGTCTAAAAAGGGCGCTTTTACACTGGAAACGGCTGTAGCCGGTCGCACCACCATAACCAACTCGGTTACGGCTACGGGTACGGTAGAACCTGTAGTGAAGGTTGAAGTAGGCACACAGGTGTCGGGTATTATCGACAAGATATACGTTGATTTCAATAGCGTAGTTACCAAAGGGCAGCTTATTGCCGAGATGGATAAGATAAACCTCCAAGCCGAATTAGTTTCCAAAGAGGCCGACCTCTCAAGCAGTAAGACCGAGTTTGAATATCAGGAGAAGAACTATTCACGGGCCAAGATGCTCCACGAAAAACAACTGATAAGCGATACCGATTACGAGACGGCAACGTATAACTACGAACGTGCCAAAAGCAGCTACGACCGTAATATCTCCGACCTTACCAAGGTGCGCCGTAACCTGCAGTATGCCATCATCACCAGTCCGATTGACGGTATAGTCATCAACCGCGCCGTAGAAGAAGGGCAGACTGTAGCTGCAGGGTTCAGCACCCCTACCCTGTTTACCATAGCCAACGACCTCACACAGATGCGCGTGATAGCCGATGTGGATGAAGCCGATATAGGTCAGGTTGAAGAAGGACAGAACGTGACGTTCACCGTAGATGCTTATCCCGAAGATGTGTTTCAAGGGAAAGTAACCCAGGTGCGTCTTGAGGCTACCGTTACCTCTAACGTAGTGACATACGAGGTAGTAATCAGCGCCTACAATCCCGATCTTAAACTGAAACCGGGACTGACGGCCACTGTTACCATCAATGTCATGCAGCGCCCTGATGTACTTACCATCCCCATCAAAGCACTTCGCTTCATTCCAGATGAGGAGCAATTGGAATCCATTGGACTTACTGTACATAATGTAGGTGAACAAGCCCCTGCAGGAAAGAAGATCGTTTGGCAAAAGGTGGGAACTACCCTGCAATCCAAGATTATAACCGTAGGTAGTTCAACCATGAATCTAACCGAAGTGATAGACGGCCTTACCGACAGTGAAGAAGTAGTAACAGAGCTTGTGGCTCCTGATCCGGTCATGGCCGATGCTCCGCGTTCCATCATGCCCGGCCCCGGAAGAAGATAACGCCGTATGGAAAAGAACAATAAACAGACTGATAAGACCGTCATCCGCTTAGAGTGTATCACCCGCAACTTTGTGGTAGGCGATGAAACTGTTCATGCCCTGCGCGACGTAAGTTTCAGTATACAAGAGGGAGAGTTTGTTACCATCATGGGATCGTCAGGCTCAGGGAAGAGCACCTTGCTTAACACCTTGGGATGCCTCGATACGCCTACAAGCGGAGAGTACTACCTCGACGGCGTATCCGTTCGTACCATGGGTAAGAACTCCCGCGCTACGCTGCGTAATCGCAAGATAGGCTTTGTGTTCCAAAGCTATAACCTCCTCCCTAAAACTACTGCCATCGAGAATGTGGAACTTCCGTTGATGTACAATCCTTCGTATAGCTCTTCGGCAAGGAAGCAGAAATCCATCGATTCGCTTGTGGCCGTAGGGTTAGGTGACCGGCTGAACCATAAAAGCAACCAGATGTCGGGAGGTCAGATGCAGCGTGTGGCAATAGCCCGTGCCTTGGTAAACGACCCTGCCGTCATTCTGGCTGACGAAGCTACCGGCAACCTCGATACGCGCACCAGCTACGAGATACTGGTACTTTTTCAGCGCCTTCATGTCGAAGGACGTACCATCATCTTTGTTACCCACAACCCCGAAATAGCCCACTACAGCAGTCGTAACATCCAGTTGAAAGACGGCCGTGTAGTAGACGACACAAGAAACGAACACGTCCTTTCTGCTACCGAAGCCCTTGCAAACCTTCCGGTAGACGAAGACTGATATTAATAAATTATTAATTATGAATATAGTAAATCTTTTTAAGATAGCTCTCAAGGCTTTGTCGAACAACAAAATGCGTGGGTTCCTCACGATGTTGGGCATTATTATCGGCGTGGCGTCTGTCATTACCATGCTTGCTATAGGACAAGGCTCCAAGAATAGTATCAAAAACCAAATCGGAGAGATGGGGTCTAATATGATCATGATTCAACCTGGGGCTGATATGATGCGCGGTGGGGCAAGGCAAAGCGCTTCGTCCATGGAGACGCTCAAGCTGGTCGACTACGAAAGTATTCTCAATGAAACACGATTCGTTAGCGCTGTATCGCCAACCGTCAATAGTGCCGGGCAATTCATATACGGGCCTAACAATACACCGAGTACTATCTATGGCGTTAGTCCTGACTATCTGGAGATACGGCGCTTGAGTATAGGAGACGGGAGCATGTTTACCCAACAAGATATTATTGCTGCAAGCAAAGTGTGTGTGGTTGGTAAAACGGTTGTTGACAAGCTTTTCCCCAATGGTGAAAACCCTATCGGCAAAGTAATCCGTTATAACAAGATACCCTTCAGCATCATAGGAGTGCTTAAAAGCAAAGGATTCAACAGCATGGGGATGGATCAGGATGATATGGTATTGGCTCCGTTTACAACCATCCAGAAAAGAGTGCTGGCTATAACACACTTGCAGGGAATGACGGCTTCGGCTGTGAAGGAGGAATATAGTGAGCAAGCTATCAATGAAATCTCCGAACTGCTTCGGCGTAATCATAAGCTAAAGCCCGGGGTGGAGGATGATTTCAATATCCGCTCCATGGAGGAGATGCTGACAACCATATCCTCGGTCATGAATATGCTGACGCTTCTGTTGGGCTCCGTAGCCGGCATCTCACTGCTGGTAGGCGGTATCGGTATCATGAATATCATGTATGTGTCTGTAACGGAGCGTACGCGTGAGATTGGTCTACGCATGAGTATTGGAGCCAAAGGGCGCGACATACTGGCGCAGTTCCTGATTGAATCCATCCTGATAAGTGTGACGGGAGGACTTATAGGCGTACTCTTTGGCGGAGGGCTGTCGCTGCTGATAACCCTCGCGGCAGGCTTTACCACCTACGTTCAGCCCTGGAGTGTGATACTTTCGTTTGTTGTTTGTACCTTTACGGGCGTCTTCTTCGGCTGGTATCCGGCTAAGAAAGCTGCCCAGTTAGATCCGATTGACGCTATACGTTACGAATAAATACGGAATATGAACTATTTGAATCCATCCCAATGGCCTAAATGGCTTATCCATATAGTGGTATGGGGAGTGCTTCTTGCCTTCCCGTTCCTCGTTTCCCAGAGAGGTTCCAGCAACATCACTTGGGATCAGTACCTCAGGTTCTTTATCATGCTTAGCTCGTTTGTAATTGTCTTCTATGCCAATTACTCCTGCTTTGTGAAGCGATACTTGTTTCGACGAGAAACGAAGTGCTTCCTGTTGATGAATATTCTCCTTATATCAGTTCTTATTCTCTCGGTACATACCATGATGGAATTATTACCTCTTCCCCCTCAAATGCCACGTATGCGTCCTGGACTCCATCATTGGGATTTTCTGCGCATGATTTTGATGAATATAGTAGGATATTGCTTTATCATAGCAATAGCTGTTGCCGTTAAGATGACAGGGAGCTGGTATGCTGCCGAAGCCGAACGTAAAGAATCGGATCGTAGCCGTAGCGAGGCAGAGCTTCAGAACCTGAAGAGCCAGCTCAACCCTCATTTCCTGTTCAATACCCTGAACAATATCTACAGCCTGATTGCCATCAGCCCCGAAAGGGCACAGGAGGTGGTCCACGATTTAAGCCGCCTGCTACGCTATGTGCTCTATGATAGCAGTCAGCCACTTGTGCCGGTGGAGAAAGACCTCGATTTTATTCGTAACTACATAGAACTGATGCGTATCCGCCTACCCGAACATGTATCCGTTAGCACCGGTATACAAATCACCTCCCCCGACATGCTCGTAGCCCCCCTCCTCTTGATAGCCCCTATCGAAAACGCTTTCAAGCACGGCGTAAGCAACAGTCATTCATCTTTCGTGGGAGTAAAGATAGAAGCCACCGACAAGCAAATAACCTGCCTGATACGCAACAGCTATTTCCCCAAAAACGAACAAGACAAAAGCGGTTCCGGCATCGGCCTTGCCAATCTCCGCAAACGCTTAGACCTGATCTACCCGGGCAAATACACCTTCACCTACGGCCGTGAAGCCGACATCTACTCCTGTACCCTAACCCTCGTAATCGCCTGAATCCCTTCAATTAGGAAATGAAATGCTCTTCATCCCGGGTGGAGGGCAAACGTATTTAATATTTAAAAGGTGCAAATGTATAAGCAGTTTTCTATAATTTAAAGTGGATTTGCAATATATGTGGAAAATAGGAAATTAATAATTATATTTGCATAATTAAACAAGACATGGAAACAACTATAAAAAAATCTACTAGAAAACAGCGTATTGACTCGCTTGTAGAAATTATAGAACAGGAACAACCGGAAGCTCTTGAAAAAGTACTAAAGCGTTTATATTTTTTGAAGAAATCCCAAGTGCTTGATAAAAACGTCATTAATAACGATATAACATGACAGATTAATTAAAAAACTGATAACCAATTTAGTATAAGAAGTGATAAAGAAACTACCTAAAAGCAAACAGGATTTGTAATTATTTGAGATTTATCCCCGCTTTCCGAGCCTGCGAATGTTGAAACTGCCGTTTAATATCATATAGTTTCCCGTCTTTTATAAACTTCGCCCCCGTTTGTTTGAACCAAAACGAAACCTTGTTTTCCACGCACACATCGTGTAGTTCCATTACCCAATCGAAATTGCACGGGCGGGTATTGTAGCCCGATTCGCCGCCGACAACCACCTGTTCTATCCACGAGCAAATATCGTAAGACTGTAAATCAATCCGTTCCAATAACGGTTCACAAATAAGAATCTTGTGCTTTATCGGTGCGGCTTTGTATATCGGTAACCGATAATCTGCACGGTCTTGGTTTTCGATGGTACAGCAAATCGTAACGTTATCATAGCCATCTCCCCAATCAGCGGGTAAGGTTTCCTGCAAGCGGTCGATGCGTTTGGTTATCATTATAAAGTGTAAATCCTGCCGGACGCGCATCATTTCCCATGCTTCCCCGCGCCACAGGTCAGCATCTTCCACAAAGAAATCGGAAGTGAAACAAGTATAGACCAATGTTCCCGAAGGAATTTTGTATTCGTCGTTCCGTTTCTTTTGAATGGGCAATTCGAAGTTTTTAGTTTTCGCCACAACTGAACTGTCAATATCCCGCTTGGCATCGCCACGATAGACGTAGCAATGTTGGCAACCTGCGCTCAACTTATGGCAGCCATGCCACAGGTTCCACATTTTTGACTTTGATTCAATCGCGTTTTTCGGCATACCTTGAAAATTCTTTCGTTATTTTTTCAAGCCTTTTGCCACTTCCGATAGGGCAAGGAATGTATTTCCTTCTTTACGAGGGCTTCCGTTTATCATCAAAATTTTCACAACTGCTTATAGTTTTTTCGTGCATTCTCAATTTTCGGCATATTATCTATCGCCCAATTTACAAGGGTCTGAATGTGGGGGATGAGTTCCAAACCACATTCGGTAAGGCTATATTCAACCCGTGGCGGTACTTCGGGGTATATTCTTCTGTTGATCAATCCGTCGGCCTCCAACGAACGTAGGGTAACCGTCAGCATCCGCTGTGAGATGTCACCTATCGAACGGTTTATATCACTGAAACGCATGATTCCGTTGGCTTGCAGGGTAATCAGTACCAACAGCGACCATTTATCGCCTAAACGTCCGATAATATCGCGCACGGGACAAAGATTTGAATCAATGACATGAAAAGTTTTCATCTTTTTTAAATTTTATCTTCCTGTGAATCAACAATACTAACTTGTTTGTTAGTATGTTATCAGTTTGTTCGTTCTTGTATTATTGAACAAATAAATCTACCTTTACACCACAAAAGTAATAAATTTACTAAAAGTAACAATAGTATCCACATTAAAAAAACAGATTATGGCAAAGAAAGTAGCAGTAGTAGCAGTTAATCCGGTCAACGGATTTGGTTTGTTCCAGTATTTGGAAACATTTTTTGAAAACGGCATTCCGTACAAAACGTTTGCTGTGGCTGATAGCATTCAAATAAAAAGCAATTCAGGTATCAGCCTGCAAACAGACGATATTATTGCGAACCTGAAAGGTTATGAAGATGAGTACGATGCCTTGGTTTTCGCTTGTGGCGATGCCATTCCAACATTTGCAGAAAATGCAGGAAAGCAATACAATCAGGATTTGTTGTCGGTAATGAAAACTTTTGATACGAAAGAAAAAATCATAGCAGGGCATTGTGCTGCCGGAATGCTTTTCGACATAATAGGTATTGGAGAAGGAAAACGAGTTGCATTGCATCCTTATGTCAAACCACATGTCACGAAAGTAATTGGTACAGACGAAAAATTTGTGATTGACGGTAATCTGTATACTGCACAAACCGAAAATTCGATTTGGACGATGATGACGGAACTACTAAAAGCCTTGAAATAACAGGAATCGAAAAAGGGCAAAGGGCAAGATTTGTGTGTTTGTCCTTTGCCTTTACTTATTTGTGCAGATTTTAAAAAGTGGAATGTCAAATCGGGAAAAGCAAGGAATCCGAAAATACGATTTGGACAATATCCGCAAGCAAGAATTGAAAATGTTCCATAAGCAGATAAAGAGTTATCAGTAATACGTTCTTAATACAATCGCTTTTGGATAATCAAAAATTGACCAATTGTGGTTCAATTTAGCAAGAATCGGGTTTTTTTCATACCTTAAAAAGCGAACTTTGTACCGATAAAATAATAATAAAGCTCTTAAAAACAGGAGGATTTTTTATGATAACTCAGAAGCAAATAGATGACGACAGGATGAAATCCGCCATTCTGTTTTTAATAAATAACTATACTAAACAACCTAAATTAAACGAAGTTGCAGGTCATGTAAATATGAGTTCCTTTCATTTTCAACGAATGTTTCAAGAATGGGTCGGTGTTACGCCTAAGCAATTTGTACAATATTTGAGTATAGGTCACGCAAAAAAAATGTTGAAAGAAACCCATGCTACATTATTTGATACAACTCATGAATTGGGGTTTTCAGGAACAAGTCGCTTACATGACCTCTTTATAAACATTGAAGGGATGACACCGGGGGAATATAAGAACGGCGGGGAAAATCTATTAATAAATTATGCTTTTGCAGACACCCCTTTTGGAACTGTCATTGTTGCCTCTACGGAAAAGGGAATCTGTCACATGACTTTTGCAGATTTAGGTCAGGAGGAAGCCTTAGACCGCCTGAAAAGCGCATTACCCAATGCAAAATATACGCATTTTTTAGATATGAAACAACAAAACGCTTTATTTGTATTTACACAAGATTGGAGTAAACTGCAAGAAATTAAACTTCATATAAAAGGGACCGATTTTCAATTAAGGGTATGGGAAACTTTACTAAAAGTACCTTCCGGAGGTCTTACTACCTATTCGGATTTGGCTTTAAAGTCAGGTTATGAGCATGCTCAAAGGGCAGTAGGAACCGCATTAGGATGCAATCCCATAGTATTTCTTATCCCCTGTCACCGCGTCATTAAATCGTCCGGAATAATTGGAAATTACCATTATGGTACAGATAGAAAAAGTGCGATGATTGGCTGGGAGGCTGCAAAAAACAAATTATTAATTGACTGATGATTATAAACAAACATTTTAAAAATAAAACGAAAAATGGAATACATTAGTAAGATTGAATCACCCGTTGGAATACTCACAGTATCGAGTGATGGCGAAAATATATCAGGGCTTTGGATGGAAGGTCAAAAATATTTCGCCCGTACTTTAGAAAAAGATGCCGTAGAACAAAATCTGCCTGTATTTGAAAGTGTCCGACAATGGCTCGATTGTTATTTTTCGGGTAGAGAACCTGATTTTATGCCACTATTGAAACCAAAAGGAAGCCCGTTTCAACAATCAATATGGAATATTCTTTGTGAAATACCTTATGGAAAAACAGTAAGTTATGGCGAAATAGCAAAGCAATATAACGCACAAAACAAAGAAAAACAGACCTCTGCACGAGCCGTTGGCGGTGCCGTTGGTCATAATCCGATATCTATTATCATTCCCTGCCATCGAGTAGTAGGCGCAAACGGAAATCTTACAGGCTACGCAGGTGGTATTGATAAAAAAATACTACTTTTGCAGATTGAAACGAATAATGTCCAATAAACAACAAATAATTTATGAGGATTGCACTTATCGGGTATGGGAAGATGGGGAAGACGATTGAATGTATCGCCTTGGAACGAGGACATACCATTGTGTCGGTTATCGATGTGGATAACAGGGATGACTTCGACTCAGAGGCATTTCGTAGCGCCGAAGTAGCCATTGAGTTTACTACGCCTGAAACGGCTGTCGATAATTATTACAAGTGCTTTGCCTCAGGAGTGGCCGTTGTATCGGGTACTACGGGATGGCTCAGTCGCCTCGACGAGGTGAAAAAAGCTTGCACGGAAGGAGAGCATACCTTCTTTTATGCGTCCAATTTCTCTATCGGCGTCAATATCTTCTTTGCCCTGAATAAATACCTGGCCAAGATAATGAACAAGTTTCCTTCATACGACGTAAGCATGACGGAAACCCATCATATACATAAATTAGATGCTCCCAGCGGTACGGCTATTACACTAGCCGACGGGATTATCGAAGAGATAGACCACAAGAACCGATGGGTTCTGGGGAAGGCTGAGCAGCCGGGCGACTTGTCCATCGAAGCTATTCGAGAAGGCGAGGTGTCAGGCATTCATAAGATTGTATACGAATCGGATGTAGACTATATCCGATTCGAACATGAAGCCAAGAGTCGCGCAGGTTTTGCCCTGGGAGCTGTGATAGCAGCCGAATTTACAGCCGGTAAGAAAGGTTTTCTGGGCATGGATGAAATGTTGACATTTTAATTAAATAATCTTCAACTCACAAACAATATGAAGAAAGATATTCCGAAAAAACAGTGGATAAAGTTTAGCATCTGGGCCGTACTGTATATTCTCTTTGCAGTATGGATGCAGAATTTGTGGTTAATGCTTGGGCTGCTTGTATTGGCCGATATATTCCTTACCAAATTTATTCCCTGGGGAGCCTGGAGGCATTCAAAAAATCCCTCCGTACGCAAAACACTGGAATGGGTAGACGATATTCTGTTTGCCCTAATAGCCGTTTATTTCATTAATCTGTTTATCTTCCAGAACTACCAGATACCCAGTTCATCGCTCGAGAAATCGTTGCTGGTAGGCGATTATTTGTTTGTGAGCAAGCTAAGCTACGGACCGCGTGTACCCAATACGCCGCTCTCCTTCCCGCTGGTGCAAAACACCTTCCCCTTCTTCAATACCAAATCGTATGTGGAATGGCCAAGGTGGGGATATAAACGTGTGGCAGGCTTGGGACATGTTCAGCGTTATGACATCGTTGTCTTTAACTTCCCTGCAGGAGATACGATAGCCGTGAAACAGCAGAACCCCGATTTTTACACGCTCGTGCACGATTATGGAAGAGAAAATATCCTATTGAATAAGGATTTCTTTGGCGAAATCATGTATCGCCCCGTAGATAAGCGTGAGAACTATGTGAAACGGTGCATTGGTATGCCGGGCGATTCGTTGGCAGTGATAGACAATCAGGTTTATCTCAATGGCGTAGCAGCCGAGAATCCCGAGAAAATGCAGTTCAATTACTTCCTGGAAACAAATGGCTCACCGATTACAGAAGAACAATTCCGTTTACTGGGTGTGAGCAAAGAAGATCGGGCTATGGCACCTATGGATTATATGTCATTCTTAGGCTTTACCCCCAATGCTTCGGGACAATACAATCCTGTATACCATCTGCCGCTTACCAAAAAAGCCTTGGAGATTGCCGGAAAGTTATCTGCGATAAAGAAAATAGTGATAGAACCAGAGGCTTTTGGCGGAACAACCTATCCGGTAGATTACAATACCGGTTGGACACGTGATAATTACGGTCCCTTATGGATACCCAAAAAGGGAGCAACCATAGAGTTGAATGAGTATAACCTGGCCCTTTATCATCGCTGCATCAAAAACTATGAAGGCAATGATTTGGAAGTTAAAGAGGATGGCAAGGTCTTTATCAATGGAAAAGAAGAGACAACCTTTACTTTCAAGTACGACTACTACTTTATGATGGGTGACAACCGTCACAAGAGTGCCGACAGTCGTTCGTGGGGCTTTGTGCCCGAAGACCATGTGGTAGGCAAACCTATCCTTATCTGGCTATCGCTCGATAAAGACCATAGCTTGTTTGATGGAGGTATCCGCTGGAACCGATTGTTCAGAATGGTGCATAATTAACCTTTCTTTTCAGTCCGGTACGAATGGAAATTAACAAAAAACGGGTATTGGGTTGGATTGCTTTGATTGCAGGCATCCTGTTTCTGGTATGGCTCGTTCGCACGTATTGTATTGGCTCCTATCGTATTTCCACCCCATCTATGGAGAATGCCTTGCACACGGGTGATTATGTACTGGTCAACAAATTCCCTGATCAAGGCAGGCTGAAACATAACGGGATATTCCTTTTTACCAGCCCGCTATGGCAGGACAGGGATGATTCCCCTCTGCTCGTAAGTCGCTGTATAGCCTTGCCGGGCGATACCATAGAGGTGAGTGACGACGGATATACGGTTAATGGCGTATTATATCCCCGTTCGCCTTATTCGCTCTCCACCTATGTATTTTCTACGGAACTGAAAACGGTTATGCTGAATATTCTCAAGGAACTGGATATTCCCCTCAGGTCGGATATGAAAGAGGATTACTTTTCCATTAGCCTTAGCCTTACTTCGTTTGAGGAATATCGCATACGAGAGGAACTGACCGTAAGGATGAATGAATTGTTTGCCCGCAAAGAGATAGATAGTTATAAGCTGGTGGTACCCCGTAAAGACGTTATGTACGAGCTTGGGGAGGGATTTCTTACAGCCTGCAGGGAAGCTATCCGGATGGAAACAAACGATAAAGCTGAGTTTCGTGACCATAGGCTTTTCTTAGACAACGAGGAAGTCGTTAGTTTCAGTTTTAGCCAAGACTACTACTGGCTGCTTTCCGATAATATAAACGAGGCTATTGATTCCCGTTATCTGGGCTTCATCTCCTACGATCATATTATTGGCAATGCTTGGTTTTGCTGGTATAGCAAGGATAAGGAACGCTCCTTTAAAAAGCTAAACTGATATGCAGGACGTGGCATATCTCTCATCGGCCTATCTGGGGCCTGTACAATACTATTGCAAGCTCTACGGGTTTGAAAATATCTATATAGAGACGGCCGAGAATTATCTGAAGCAAACCTATCGTAATCGCTGTACAATAGCCGGAGCTAATGGCCCCCTTTCACTCTCAATCCCGATAGAGAAGCCCGATACGCTGAAGTGCCTTACCCGCGATATTCGTATATCCGACCATGGCAATTGGCAACATCTGCATTGGAATGCCTTGTCTTCTGCCTACAACACCAGCCCTTACTTCGAGTATTACACAGATGATTTCATAGTCTTTTATGAGAAACGATATGATTTTCTGTTTGATTTCAACGAGCAACTGAG
This sequence comes from Bacteroidia bacterium, assembly GCA_025996775.1. Taxonomy (GTDB): domain Bacteria; phylum Bacteroidota; class Bacteroidia; order Bacteroidales; family Tannerellaceae; genus DFXE01. The sequence continues at coordinate 11,783 of BNTS01000089.1, forward strand.
GGAATTAGTCTGCGAGTTGGTAGACCTTCATCCGATCGTGCATTATACAACAGACTACCTCTCCGAGGTGGCAAATGACTTTCGCGAAGCCATACGACCTAAACATCCTATAGAAGATACCACCTTCCACCCTACCCCCTATTACCAGATATTCAGCTCACGCTACGGCTTTATTCCCAATCTAAGCATCGTAGATTTGCTTTTCAACACAGGCCCCGAAGGCTCGCTTATCCTCCGAGACTCCATCAGGGTATAAAAAAACGAAGGACAACCTTTTGAGTTGTCCTCCGTCTTTTGTTGGTAGTACGCAGGATGAGATTTGAACTCACACACCGTAACCGGCACTACCCCCTCAAAGTAGCGTGTCTACCAATTCCACCACCTGCGCATCTGATTTAAAGAAGTGTGCCCGGGACAGGACTTGAACCTGCACATCCGTTAAGACTCTCGCACCTGAAACGAGCGCGTCTACCAATTTCGCCACCCGGGCTTCTTTATTTTCGGGGTCAAAAGTAAACCCTTTTTTTGAATTACGCAAGCAATCAGAACCATTTTGTAATTATTTACTTCAAATGTTTCTTTAGTTCGTTCTCCAAATCTTCTCCACGGAGATTCTTTGCAACAATAACACCATCGGAATCTAACAGAAAATTAGCAGGTATAGCTCTTACGCCATACAATTTGGCCGGTTGGCTGTCCCAATACCTCAGGTCGGAACCTTGTGACCAAAACAACCCGTCTTGTTCGATAGCCCCGATCCATGCATCTTTTGTTTTATCCAAAGATATGCCCAGCACATCGAATCCCTTGTCCTTATATTTAAGATATGTCGCTACAACATTCGGATTCTCCCTGCGGCATGGACCACACCAAGCTGCCCAGAAGTCAATCAACAGATAGCCTTTCCCTGCTTTGTCGTATAGCGTAAACTCCTCGCCAGTGGGCGATGTGGTGGTAAAATCAGGTGCTTTCTTGCCAATAGCCACCTGATTGAGCGTTATAATTAGCTCTTTGAGCGTCTCCACGTAGGGAGTTTTCAACAACGAGGTATCGAGCAATGCGATATCCGCCTCAATCTCTTCCGGACTGAGTCTATAGGAATAGTTACGGTAAAGAATATAAGCAGCAGCTACAGAAGTGGGGTTAGCCTTTATAAACGAATCAATCTTGAATGTTCTTTGATCCGCCTTCTGGTAAGCCACAAACAAGTCCTGATTCTTTGAGCCGGTGACAGTAAATTCCTCGTCCTCCGAGTCCGTATTAATATTTACGGTGATATGGCTGTTTTCGAGGAAGATGTAGTAAGGATTATTATCCGGGTCGTCTACAGCCAACCCGTACAAATCGGGTTGCTTCAAACTACCCTTAAAGGAGAAAGCGCCATTTTCAATCTTGGAGGAATCGATGGTAAAAAACATCTTGTTGTTAAACTTCTGAAGATAAACCGTTCCCGATGTTTCGTTAATAGAACCATGAATGCTGAACGAAGGCTTTGCGGGTGCATTATTGCAGGCCGAAAAAATGAGCGCTGATAATGCAACAATTGTCAATAGATTAGTTTTCATATTCGTTTTATTATTTAATTACTAATATTTCGCACCAATTAAAACGCCCATAAAAAGACGGAAAACAAATAAAAAGTAGCATATTTAACTAATAATGGCTTATTAGCAAAGAGTTCCACATCAATGAATATACTACTGAACAAAGGTACGAATAAGATTTCAGAGTTGCAAATGTCATATACCCCCGATCAGGGCAAACGCATTTAAGAATTAACAGTTACTAACAATATGGGAGTAGAAACTCCCGTAAGAGTTTCGTATTATCAAAAAAAAATGATGATAGCAGCGGCGGCAACCTTGTTCGCTGCCTGCGACAGTGTCTTATTCCAAAATAGATTGACAGATAAAAAAGGCAACAAAATATGGAATTAAGCAATTTTGGATTTATCGTCCAAATTACAGGTTTTGTCAAACGCAATTCCCGCCTCGGTTGTGTTGGAAATCACAAACCGCATTTCGGGGTTTTCTGCCAATTTCATATATTCGTCAGATTGCGAATAAGGGTTGATGCCGCGCGTAACCACATCTATCAATTCGATACTATCGACCGTCTCCAATTTATCAAATCCCTGTAAATTAATGTGATACAAATCATTTTGCTCGTTCAGCATATTGACCATACCGTTTACCAAAGGCTGTACGATGACCACACCGGAATTGAAATCTGCTTTTTGATTCATATTATACACTATCCAATCGACAGATGCGCGTAAAAAGTTGCCTTCGCCAAATTGAATAATCCGTTCGGGATAGAGTTTAGCTTCCGTTGCTGTTTTTCTGTTTAAATTATTCATGCTGCAAAGATAATTTTAGACAATTTAATCCCCTTCTATAATATTGCTAAATCGTTTCAAATAAGTATCATACACAGAAATAAACGGTGTGTATGTTTCTTTTATTTTATCCGGCGACACAAATAGTTCTTTGATGAGTGGTTGCCAATTTTTTCCATCCACGTAATAAAGTAAAAAATTACCTGCAATACTGTCTATTTCATCTGTATATACCGGAAATGCGGTCGTGCGTAATTTTCCTCCAAGACCTGACACAAGCGAGTTATAAGAAAGTACGATACCTTGGTCCGTTCTTTCAAAATTTACATTGCCGTTATCACAAGCCAATAATAAACCATCACCGTTGTCATTCGTGCACAACACTAAGAAACTGTTTAAATTTATGATAATTATTTTATTTTCAGTTGGTTGATTGAATATTGTTTCGTATCTTTATGATTATCAATCAAATAATTATAAATGATGTACAAAGCCAATTATTCAACTAACCTGACTGAAAAACAGCTGCAAGTTATTGAAAAACTTTTAGAAAATAAAACAAGAAAGCGAAAACATTCAATAGCAGAGATAATCAATGCTATTTACTACTTGTTGAAAACAGGCTGTCAATGGCGTATGTTACCTCTGAATTTTCCCAAGTGGCAATTAGTTTACTACTATTACAACAAATGGAAAAACGAAGGAGTATTTGAAGAAATCAATGATATATTGCGTGATACAGTACGCAAACAGCAAGGAAGAGCGTATTCTCCAAGTGTAGGGTTGATTGACAGTCAGAGTGTTAAAACAACCCGTACAGGAGGTGAGGAACGGGGCGTTGATGGAGGAAAGAAAATAAAAGGACGTAAACGCCATATTATTACGGATGTTAATGGGCTGCTTTTGACAGTTGTTGTACATGCTGCCAATGTACACGACAGCAAGGCCGCCTCGGAAGTCATCAGCACTTTGAATCATCGTTTTGATAGAATGAAAAAGATTTATGCGGATGGCGGTTACCGGGGCGAATTAGTTGATAATGTAAAAAACAGATTGGGTTGGGATATGGAAATTACTTTGAGAAGTGATAAACCAGGCGAATTTAAACCATTACCCAAACGTTGGGTAGTGGAAAGAACATTCTCATGGTTGGAAAATTTCAGACGATTGGCTAAAGATTATGAATATACAATAAGTTCAAGTCAAGCAATGATTCACCTTGCTTTTATTATGATTATGCTCAATAAAATAAATTTCAAATAATTTTTAAACAGTTTCTAAATCGACTCCCATCCGGTTGCCTTCAAAATAAAGATCTTCTTGCGCCAATGAGTAGATGCCGTAATTGTTTGCATTTGCCTTGCCGGGGTAGGAAGCGAATGGGCCGTTGCCCAGCCATTGGACTTTTGTAATGGATTTATCTAATAGAAACGCAATGCCTGCTTCCAATAATATTTTGTCGGATGGTGCAGGGGATAGATTGAAATTCACTTTTATGCCTTGTTCTTTAGACGCGGTGTAATTGATTTCGCCGCTTACAGCGATTGTTTCGTTTTCAAATAAATAGCGGTTTTTAGTTGAATCTATTTTCTGTGGCAATTGGAAAATCCTACGCAAACTGACCCACCTCTCCGATTCAAATTGACCCACCAAAGTTAATTTTCAAAACAAGTAAAAGTTGTGATTTTTTTTGATGTAAGATATCAAGTTTGTTTTACTTGGTTATTTTGTCGGATTTGGA
>BNTS01000090.1 GCA_025996775.1 Bacteroidia bacterium
TCCAAGCCAGATCGGAGCCGATACAGCTTCGAAATGTTTGGCAATGGGCAAGCTAAAAGCAAGGGCACAAGCGGTACCCACACGTGCTAATGCTACCTGAAGTCCCATAGCTAATGCCAGTTCGTGTCCGGTAAACCATTTCACAATAATCTTACTTACAGTGATTCCGGTAATCTCAGCACCCATACCAAAGACGGCAAATCCCACTCCGGCAACAACAACCTGAACGTCATGCCCCAGAAAATCTCCCGCAAGGGGGGGGAACCAATCTGAAACGGCATAAGCCTTTATCAACGCACCGGAAACCATCATAATACAACTCGTCAAACCAGTAAAACGTACACCCATTTTATCGAGGATGATTCCACCAAAAATCAGCATGAGCAGAAATATATTGAACCAACTGTAAGCACCGGTAAAGAATCCGTACTCCGAGCTGCTCCATCCGTAGGTGCGCATCAATAAATCTTCAAGAGGCGCCATCACATCTGTAATGAAATAGCCGCACATCATTGTAAAGGAAACTACTGCCAGCGCGATCCAACGGGCGGCTTTCAAATCACTCAGCTTCCTGCGTAATAGTTCAGTCATATAGCAATTTATTTATTTATTATCATTTTCAAATGCCGGCAATACCTCGGCCACTACAAAGTTACTACCACCGATAAACACAAAGTCTTCATCGTCTGCATTGGCAATAACATACTCTAAAGCATCGAATATAGAGGGATAGGTGATGCCTTGCAGCCCAAAAGCTTCGGCCTTCTTTGCCAGTTCCACAGCAGAAAGGGCTCGCTCGGAAGAAGCATTGGTAAAGAAATAGAAGGCATTAAGGGGCAGTAGTTGAAGGATTGCATCCACATCTTTGTCGCCGGAAAAACCGAGAATTATATATACCTTCTTACGTCTTTCTATCTCCCTGTTTATCCTTGGAGCCAGCCAGTTCCAAGCTCCTATATTATGGCCGGTATCAGCTACAATGTAAGGCTTATCCATCAGTTTCTCCCAACGTCCACGCAGGTTGGTGAGAGAGGTTACCGAATGAAAACCTTCGGCTACAGCATCCCTTGTTATCTTTTCAGGGAAGAGGATATCAAGTACGCGCAGGGCACATAAGACGGTGATTGTATTGACTACTTGCACCAAGCCCTTAAGCTCGCCATAGAAAAAACCATAATCTACAGACTCATACGTCCAGTCGCCACCTTCTTCTATGATTGGTTCGCTCACCAATAACTTCTCATGTTCGGCAAACAGAATCGGGGCATGCATCTCAATGGCCTTCTTAAGGAACACGTGATAAACAGACTCTTCTTTCGCTTCACCTATTACTACAGGAACTCCATCTTTGATAATACCGGCTTTTTCGGAAGCTATCTGCTCTAAGGTGTCGCCCAACTGGGCGGTATGATCTTTTGATATATTCGTGATAATGCTTAAGATAGGCGTAATAATATTAGTGCTGTCTAATCGCCCCCCCAGACCGACTTCGATAATAGCTATATCCACATGTTTGGCTCGGAAATAAGCGAATGCCATCGTGGAAGTAAGCTCAAAGAAAGAGGGTTGCAGCGGCTCGAAGAAATCGCGATTATCTTCTACGAAGTTTACCACGTACTCCTTGCTTATCATTTGCCCATCTACACGTATACGTTCGCGAAAGTCGAGCAAATGAGGCGAAGTATATAATCCAACCCGAAACCCGGCCTTCTGCAAGATAGTGGCTAAGACGTGTGAAATAGAGCCTTTCCCATTAGTTCCTCCCACATGGATGGTAGGATAGGCGCGGTGAGGATTGCCTAAGTGATTATCCAAGGCTATGCTGGTATCAAGCCCCGGCTTATAAGCCGAGGCTCCGCTATGCTGGAATACCGGTGTACTTGTATATAAGTAATGAATGGTTTCCTCGTACGTCATTATTATATTTTTTTTATTCTTCAGAATCGTCTTCGCGCATATTGTGGAACACGTTCTGTACGTCTTCGTCCTCTTCCAGTTTATCAATAAGTTTCTCAATAGATTCACGCTGTTCGGACGTTACATCTTTCACATCGTTGGGTATACGTACAAACTCGGCGCTGTTAATCTCATATCCATTCTCTTCCAAGTATTTCTGGATAACGGAATTTTGAGGAAAATCGCCATAGAGGATGATCTCATCTTCGTCTTCGTCTACTTCGTCTACACCATAATCAATCAATTCCAGTTCAAGGTCTTCCAGCACGATGCCGTCTTTCTTTACAATGTGGAAAATACATTTATGATCAAAAAGAAATTCCAAGCTGCCAGATGTACCCAGTGAGCCACCATGTTTATTGAAATAGCTGCGCACATTGGCCACAGTACGAGTTGTATTGTCGGTAGCAGTTTCTACAAATAAGGCAATGCCAAAGGGGCCATAACCCTCGTAATTCATCTCCTTGTAGTCGGTGAAATCCTTAGACGTGGCTTTTTTGATAGCACGTTCCACATTCTCTTTCGGCATGTTTTCCTTCTTGGCCTGTTGCATCAATACACGCAGGCGGGGATTGCTGTCGGGGTCGGCGCCTCCTGCCTTAACAACGATGGCAATTTCTTTTCCCAACTTTGTAAATACGCGGGCCATATTTCCCCAACGTTTAAGCTTTCTTGCTTTGCGATATTCAAACGCTCTTCCCATATTGTTGTTTTCTTAATATTTTGTTATACATAATTATCGTTGTTGCGCGCCCAATTGTTGCTCCATGTTGGTCTGTATCTTCTTCATGATACTGTCAATCTGCTTGTCGTTCAGCGTCTTTTCTTCGTCGAGCAGGTAAAAGCTTACGGCATACGATTTCTTTCCTTCCGGCAAATTCTTTCCCTCATACACATCAAACAAAGTTACGTCCTTCAGTAATTTACGCTCACTATCGCGGGCAACCTTTTCCACATCGGTAAAGGGGATATGCTTATCGAGTAGCAGAGCCAAGTCTCGCTTTACGGTCTGGAACTTGGATAGCTCGGAGAAGGTCACTTTGCTTTTCTTTACCTCCTTCATCAACTGTGTCCATGAAAACTCAGCAAAATAGACATCGGTATCTACATCCGTTGCTTTCAGCAGACTTTGCTTTACAATGCCGAAGGTTCCGAGGATACGTCCGGCCGGAGTAGCTATACGTAAACCGGCTGAATAGATATCATTCGCCAGATTGGTAACAACAATCTGGCGATTATTTATACCGAGACGTATCAGGATATTCTCCACATAAGCCTTTAGCTCGTAAACCGACGTCTTTTCATCGGGATGCGCCCAACTGTTTTCCACACGGTTACCGCATACCCATAAGCCCAAGCGGTAGTCTTCGCTGTATTCTGCCAATATATCGCCTTCCTTCTTATGTTCCACATTGTAATCATAGCAGTTGCCGAACTCAAAGAAGTGGAGGTTGTCGTTTTTGCGTTTCTCATTATGCTCAATGCTTTCGAGACCTCCGAACAAAAGGGTCTGACGCATACAGTTCAAATCAGAGCTGATCGCATTCTTAATCAGTACACAATGATCTACGGGATAGGTAGTCAGTGCCTGATAATAAGTCGTACTGGTAAGGGAGTTATTCAGGATTTCGCTGAATCCTTCGCCACATAATTGTTCAGATATCAGATTTTGCAGTTTATTGCTGCGGTCGGTAGGTGTAAGATAGCTCAAGTTCGACTTGAGGTTCTCTCCTATCTCAACATTATTATATCCGTAGATACGAAGAATCTCTTCCACAATATCCACATCACACTGTACATCTATACGATAAACGGGTACATGAAGCGTTAACCCTTCTGTCGTTTCTGAAACTATCTCAATCTCCAAACTGGCGAGAATACTCTTAATCGTTTCAACCGGAATCACTTTCCCAATCAGACTATAAATTTTCTGGTACGTAACTTCTACGGTGTAGGGTGCAACAGGTGAAGGATATACATCCTGCACTGAACCGGTAATTTTACCTCCGGCAAGTTCCTGAATCAGTAGTGTGGCACGTTTCAAAACATAAAGCGTTTGATTCGGGTCTAATCCGCGCTCAAATCGAAAGGAAGCGTCTGTGTTCAAACCGAAACGACGAGCTGTCTTTCGAATCCAGGTAGGATTGAAGTTAGCCGATTCGAGGAAAACATTCGTAGTTTGCTCCGTTACACCTGAATCCAAGCCACCAAATACACCGCCGATACACATGCCCTCATCGGTATTGCATATTATCAAATCGCGATCGGTAAGTGTACGCTCAATCTCATCGAGGGTGGTAAACTTCGTTCCGTTGGGCAGTGTTCTTACAATCACCTCTCCTCCTTTTATCTTATCCGCATCGAAGGCATGAAGAGGTTGACCCAACTCATGCAATACATAATTGGTAATATCTACTACATTATTAATAGGGCGAAGGCCGATTGCTTTCAAAGCATTTTGCATCCATCCAGGGCTTTCCTTTACGGTCACGCCTTTGATAGTTACACCTGTGTAACGTGGACAAGCCTCTGTATTCTCCACCGTTACCCGGATGGCAGACAAAGGGTCGTCTATTTTAAAAGCGTCTACAGAAGGGCGTTTCAAGTTAGCAGGTTTACCGTTTTGCTTCAGGTAAGCGGCTAAATCTCTCGCAACGCCGAAGTGCGAAGTAGCATCTACGCGGTTGGGCGTAATATCTACCTCAAGCACATAGTCACTCTTTACATTATAATAATCTTTAGCTAAAGTACCAACAACAGCATCCTGAGGAAGAACAATGATACCTTCGTGACTTGTACCAATGCCTATTTCGTCTTCTGCACAAATCATGCCGTTTGATTCTACGCCACGTATCTTTGATTTTTTGATGGTAAAACTCTCGTCTCCGCTATATAGTTTCGTGCCATTTACAGCCACAACTACTTTCTGCCCGGCAGCTACGTTTGGTGCTCCGCATACAATTTGAAGCGGTTCTCCCTCTCCCACATTTACAGTCGTAATATGCAGATGATCAGAGTTTGGATGCTCTACGCAGGTCAGCACTTCGCCAATCACCAAACCTTCCAGTCCTCCTTTAATTGTTTGCACCTCATCTACCCCTCCGGTTTCCAAGCCGATAGAAGTCAAAGCTGCCGACACTTCGTCGGGCGTTAAATTAAAATCCAGATAATTCTTTAGCCAGTTGTAAGATATATTCATCGTCTCAAGTATTATTACATTCTTTTTAGCCCGCAAAGTTAAAAAGAATTCTTCACTTTTCTATCCAGTCGGTAATCTCTTTAGCGTTTGGAAGGGTTTTTGGTTCGTAGAAACCGGCCCAATTGCCGTTTTCGTCAATCAGGAACTTCTGAAAGTTCCAGGTTACGTCGGCATCTTGTTTACCATTCCCGGCTTTTTGCGTAAGCCAACTGTATAAGGGAGCAATGTCGTCGCCCTTAACCGATATTTTCGCCATCATGGGGAAGGTTACGCCATAATTCAGGGAGCAGAACTCTTGTATTTCCTCGTTTGTACCAGGTTCCTGCTGTCCGAAGTTATTGGCAGGGAAGCCTACGATAACAAAATTTCCTTTGCCGTACTTGTCATACAATTCCTGCAACTGCTTATATTGAGGCGTAAGCCCACATTTGGAAGCTACATTAACCACCAACACCTTTTTTCCTTTATATTCAGATAAGGAGATAGATTTACCATCAATGGTTTGTACCGTAAAATCATAGAAATTTTTGCTCTGCGCGCACACAGAGATCGACATGATTGTCGCCATAATAAATAGAACAACTGTTTTCATAATTCATTTATATATTAATACATTATTTGTCTTCGACAGCATGAGTTTGAAGGATATGGGAGTTAGGAGGTACACTGTGAGTTAACCATATATTACCTCCTATAACAGAGCCTTCTCCTATTGTAATACGCCCCAGAACTGAGGTGTTTGAATAAATCGTCACATTATCTTCGATGATGGGATGGCGGGGTACATTCATGGGCAACCCCTTCTCATCAAAGGCAAAGCGTTTGGCACCCAAAGTCACACCCTGATAGAGCCTGACATGATTACCTATAATGGTTGTTTGACCCACAACAACACCTGTGCCATGGTCGATGCAAAAATAATTACCAATCTGTGCTCCGGGATGGATATCAATTCCTGTTTCCTCATGCGCCATCTCCGTAATCATACGGGGTAACACAGGAACCATCAGTTTATACAATTCGTGAGCCACACGCTGATGCAGAATAGCTCGCGTAGCCGGATAACAAAAGATTACCTCACTCAGACTACTTGCTGCCGGGTCGCCATCCAAGATAGCTTTCACATCCGTAGAAAGGAGATGCTTGATATACGGAATCTGATCGATAAACGACAGTGCTATGCCGGATGCCCTTTCTTTGGTATTGTTTCCACTCTCGGATTCAAAGCACAAGCTGTTATATATCTGTTCGTGCAGTAAATCGTATATCTTCTCCAGATATACGCCGGTATAGTAGGGAAGTGAGTCCTGCTGAGCCTCCTGCTGTGGCCCGAAAAAGCCGGGAAAGAACACTTTTCGCAGCAGGTTCATAATCTCGCGCACAGAGTTTATGGAGGGCGACGGCTTTTGATGAAGCGGAATATATTGATATTCCGGCAAATTAAGAGCTGAAAGTCGGTCTACATTTTTCTGTATCAATTCTACTATTTCCGTTCTGTTCATTGCTTAATTATCCCAAGAAGGATCGTATTTAAGAAGTGAAGTATATGACATACCCAACCCTATATAGATTATATCATCTATTACAAACATGCAATGTTGATTATCGTCCCGGTTACTTGAGGGAAGTGTTGACTTCCTTGTCCATTGGTCGGCGATTATATCGTATTGCCAAATTGTACCGTAGTTATCTACTAAATAGATAGAACCTCTGTAGACTGTCGCTGTTCGCACTTTGCCAATTTCGGATGGAAGGGCTGTTTTGGGTTGCCAAGCAGTGGCAGTCCCGGATAAAGCCATAAGCTGTCTGTAGGAAGTTTGTCCTTCAGGGTCAGTCAATCCAAAACCGGCATAAAGTATATCGTTGTATGTGAGAGCAATTCCTGCATATTGTTTGACAGGAAAATCGGGTTTGCGAATCCAATCTGAAGAATATGCATAATAAGCCCACACTTCATTATGAATGGTATCACGCCGTCCACCAACAAAATAAGCAGAACTACCAATGGCAGTGCCTACTGCAGAATAAAACGCATCAGGCGTTCTGGTTGAGGGTAAACTTTCCCATTGATTCGTATTGGGTAAATAACGATAGAGACTATTTGTGCGATTACCGTTATGATCGATACCACCGAAGACATAGGCAATATCATAGATTGTGACTGCTGTTTGCCACTTTTGTGCCGCACCGGGGTAGCTTAATAGTTGATTCCATCTGTCACTTGCATTGTAAGTCCATAGTTCATTCGTATATTCCGACCCTTTATCCCCACCTAATAAATAGGCACGATTGCCTATCATAAAGGAAGCGGCAGAATTTGGCATTCGAGTGCCTCCCTGGAAAGATGCGGCGGGAGTAAAGATGGCGGGAGTAGTAATCACTAATTGTTCGCCATAAGCTATCAGTCCGCTGGTATTAATGGCAAATGCCCTGACATAATAGGTACTTAAGCCCCTTAATCCCGTAATAAATCCGCTAAATTGGCCTAAGCCTGTACCTTCAAACGGAATTTCCACTACGAAATTCATCGTTGTAGGATTCTTACTTGTTGACCAACAAAAACCTTCAGCCCGGATAGTTCCCATTCCTGTACTTTTCACATAACCATCTAACCGAGCTGTTCCTTCTGACACGGCAGAATATTCGAGCGTTTCAACCACCGGCATATCACTCTCTGTCGCCAAATCAATTGGCTCACTATAGGATGTTCCGAATGAATTGGTAGCAAAAGCCCGAAGCGTATACCTTACTCCAGACGAAAGACCATCTATTTTTCCGCTAAAATCAGGATCTGTATTTATTCTAACGAAATCACTTAATGTAGGAACCTTGGGCGATACAGCCCAACATACACCCTTGGAAGTGATAGGAGTATCTCCTGTATCAAGGATGGATGATTGATAGGTGGCATCTACGAATCTTGAGTCGACAAGAGTGAGAGGGCCTACTGCCGGCTTCCCGTTTAATGTAGTAAAAGATACAGTATCTGAAGCATACATGCCAAAGCGACTTTTTACATAAGCCATAACATAGTAGGTAGTCATGGTATCTAAACCACTTACCTTGAAGGCAAATGAATCTGCTTTTAAAGTTGTTAATATTGTATCTAAGGGAGAAGACATATCAGATTTACGGGAACGAATAACTCCTCTCTCAATAATATCAGCTTCTCCATTTTCTACAATATAGCCTCCCGTAATAACAGACGTCCCTTTAATGCTATCCGGCTTCAAAGTAAGCACAGAACCCAAACCATTCGCAGTCTTCACTTGCAATCTGGAGCCTAAAGTTTTCCCTTGATTGTTTATAGCAAACGACTGTATATAATAGGTAGTATTGGCTTCCAATTCCATAATAACAGCTTTGAAAGACAAAGGAATGCCGGCATTCACAACCGTGACGGGAACTTCTATCGTATCACTTGCACCAGTTTTGACCAAATAAAATCCATAGTCAGTTACGGTCGCGCCATTTTGTTTGGTAATAGCTGAAAACACTTCGATAGAATTAGCTTTTATTACACCAATGGAATCGCCGGTAACCAACGGGCTACCTCCATTGATGATTTCGTTTGTAACATCCGGATCCTTTAAACAGCTATCAAACAAGCAAAGGCCGATTACAAACGAACAAATAATATATACGTATTTCTTCATATTCTATTCATTAAAAAAACATACCAAAGCCTGCATTCAGGTCAATGTATTTAAAGTTCAACACATTGAAACCGGCAGTAACATACAAGCCGCCTATTTCTATGATTCCATCCACTTCGGCTGTAACACCTTGGAATGAGTTACTTGCATTTTTATAATAACGAGTACCTTGCTCATTGCCATTATCATCCAAAACGGAATATTTATAAAGTTGATCGTATTTACAATATCCTGCACCAACCGAACCGGATAACCAGTCCGAGAGCCGAACAACCAAACCTCCGGTTATGCCATACGAACTATGCTTTGTATCAATGTTTTTCATTACATCACTTACATCCGGCTTGGCACCTGAAAACTCCCCTTGGCTGCTCTGGAAAATGGCATTCGTTTTAAAGCGCCCATAAAGACCAAACTTGCTACCCATCCCTCCGACGGTAATTCCAAGAGGGGATTGAAGGGAGAAACTATAGCCTGCAAAAAAACGTATCGGCTGCTTAATAGGTTTCGGGCCGGTATAGGTTTCCACAGTTTCCACAGGCTTTCGAAGGCCCTCTAATCGTTCCGCCCAATACATTGCCAAATTCTCGGTTGGAGCCGTACCTATTCCTTCCGAATAGTAGACAATCAGTTGAGAAATGGCAGTCGAATCGTTTTCTGTAGCTTTTACATTCAGACAATTAAGGCAACGGCTCATTAAAATATGCATGGAGGCTCGTATTTCTTCATTAGCAATCCATATCGTAGTCAGTTTACTGATACTATACATATCACAATGAGGAACGCCTTCTCCATAAAACAAACGAGCATCGCTATAATCAAGCTGTTTCATCGCCTCATCACCTTTCATATTATATTCAGTTTGTTGCTGAGCTATTGATAAGAAAGGAACTATAACAAATAAAATAAATATCTTAAGTTTCTTCATAAACCCTTAATAATTCGTAATACCAGTTTTCATAGACTGTCCATTTGTATAATAGATATCAAACAATTTATCTTCACGTTGAAAAGCATATGAACTTTCATCTACTTTCTCTGCTTGTAAATATTTACAGGGTATCCACTCAATACCCTTGTTATCTATAGCCCCGTATCTACCGGTTGATTTCTTTTTAACTATTTTATAATCTCCAAAAGACAACTTTTCATCATACTGAGAACGTCTGACTTCAATTTTTTTATCTTCCAACTGTATATGCAACCGCTCAACTTCGGATGTGAATTTTATTTCAGCCGCTTTATTGAAGTCGTCCTCTGCTCCGGCAATATTACCGGCATTCATCTTAGCCTTACTTGAATTAACGAGTGCCGATATAGTTGCCGCTATCTCCTCATCTGAAGGATGGGCAACTGTGTCGAGTTCTTCCGTTATCTCACCGGATGTTTGTGGAACATTCTCCGCATGAGTTATTACCGCTGGATTTGTACTCGATTGTTGCTCAGCACTTATAGGCTTCTGACTAATCGCATTCGTATTTGTCATTGCAGGCTCTCCTGCAATTGAATCTGTTTCAGTTATCATTTCCGGTGGCAAATCAACAGGATTAGAACCTACATTATTGCCAATTAAATAAGTTACCGAAACGCCTAAGGCTACAAATATACAAATTAAGGAAACAACAAACACTCCTTTTCCTCTCTTATTTTTAATAACCGGGGGAATCGTTTCTCCTGACTTCAGTACAGTTTCGTCGTCATCATTCACATTTGCTTTCGGATGAACTTTTGAATAAACCAGGGTTGTTTCATCGTAATCAGTTGATAGATTAGAAGCTGTATATGTATTTGTCTTTATTTCTTCTAATGGAGGGAGATCTAAAGCAGCTATCATTCCCGTCATGGATTGATAACGGTCTGCAGGGCTTATTTGCATCGCTTTCAAAATAACGTCTTCCGTCTTTGCAGAAATGGAGGGATTGAGTTCCGAGGGATTGGGAAAAGGGCGGGTGGCTCGCAGGATAGATTCGGTAGGAATCTTTCCGGTGAGCAGATTGTACATAGTTGCCCCCAATGAATAGACATCAGGACACGGAGAAAATGTATGCGTACCTTCATTATCATATTGCTCGATAGAGGCAAAACCTTTTGAAAGCGTCAACATCGTGGTGCTGGTTTCATGATCTTCCGTATCGTACCTTTTGCTCACTCCAAAATCAATCAAACGAGCATTATCCAACTTGTCTATCAAGATATTGCTTGGCTTAATGTCTAAGTGCAGAATGTTCTTTTCATGTACAAACTGCAAGGCGTTTCCGATTTGATGGATATATTTCAGCACTTTCGCCTCGGGGAAAATTCCGTCTTTTTCCAGGATATACTTAAGTGAATGACCGGAAATATACTCCATGGCAATATAGGCCGTATTGTTTTCCTCAAAAACATCTAACACATTCACAATATGAGGGTGATGAACGTCTGAGAGTATCTTTGCCTCTTTAATCAACTTCTCTTTAAACTTTTGGAAAAGCTGCTGCCCTGTTATGGAATGTACATGTACGGTAGAGCCATCCGAGTCTCTGTAGCAATAATCTTTGAAAAAATACTCTTTGATGCTGATAGGTACTTCTGTTTTGATAGCTCCAAGCGGCCCTTTCACCTCTGTAAACAGAATACCTCTATAAGTTATGCCAAATCCTCCCTGTCCAACTACCTGAAACAGTTGGTATTTTCCATTTTGTAGAGAGTAACCGGCCGGTAAATTCATCCTTGCGTATTTAAATATTACGCCAAAAATACATCATTTAAATAAAAGAATAAAAGAAAGAGAGAAGATTTTGCTTGTATCCGGGAGAATCTTGTACATTTTGAATTGGAATTATATAAAAAGAGAAATTGTCTCGCGTTTTTCCGTCACACGATTCCATCAACACATCCTTGGTTATTTCCGGTGAGAGTTGCCTCTGAAAAACAGCAGAGAGCGCTTCGTTGGAAAAGTTTTCCATAATGCCATCGGTACATAAAAAGAAATAATCGCCGGGTTGTAAATCTTGAATCAGTGCCACATCAGCCTCTGTATGATGAGCCGAGCCTTGGATAGCACGTAATATCACATTCTTTTGCGGATGGTTTACGGCTTGTTCAGGAGTTATCTGTCCCAACTTAACCCATGAATTAACTAACGAATGGTCTTCAGTTTGATACAATATATTGCCATTGCGGAAATGATAGATGCGACTGTCGCCCACATGCGCCAATGTTATTCCTTCAGTGCCGATATATAGCATTGTCAAGGTAGTAGCCATACCCGTTGCTTCGGGGTGTGCTTCCAAGTAAGTATCAAAATGAGCCTCAGTATATTGAATTGCTTTTTGAATGAAATCGGCAGTAGGTTCTTCCTTCCCCAGCATGGTAGAGAAATAGGTCTGAAAATGGTCGCAAGCCAAAGCACTTGCAATCTCGCCTTTATCGGCACCACCTACTCCATCACACACCAGGAACAATCGCTGATCCGTAGTAACGGCCTCCGGCGAAGGATAAATGAAATCTTCATTGTTTAATCTGTTGCCTCTTTCGCTTATAGCAAAGGGTTTACCAATCGTAATATTCATAATAGTTACCAAAATTATTCGTTGAAACGAAGGATGGTATGACCAATAACAATTTCATCATTATTATTCAATATCACCACTTCACCGTCTTCTAAGTAATTACTATTATATAACGTATGGTTTTTACTGTTATTGTCGGAAAGATAATGTTTGTAGCCTCCTTTTGCATCTTTTTTTATCTCGATGCGGATATGTTCGCGACTCATCGAACGGTCGGCTGTTTGGATGCCGATAGTTGCCTGGGAGGGGTGTGACGACATTCTACCTATAATAGAGATACCTTCGGAAAGGAAAAACACTTGTTCCTCCGTATTCTCGTCGGGAAGAGCCGTCAGCTTTCCGATACTATTCTTCAGAGGCTGAACAAGCAGCGTATTATCAGAAACAGAAAAACCATCTCCCGCTTTCTCTGAAAGCAAAGAGATGGGTATAGGACGCTTACACTTTGGGCATTTAAAGGATGTTATATCGGGAGGTAATTTCCCTTCATCCACCTTTAGCCCTATGTGACAATGCGGACATTTTACCGAAATCATATCATAATCGAAATGTCCATATCGCTAATGTCGCTGGAATATGAATCAATCATATCAGCATCAGAAAGCATAATCGTATCATCCGAGAGTGTAATGAAATCGGAACCGTCCATGTTCTCGTCAATAACTATCGCTCCCATATAATCATCACTGCCGTCCATGTCAATAACAACAGCATCCGATAAAAGAGAATCATTATCGTCGATCGTAACAAAAGTATATTCTTCTTCTTGCATACAGAATTGTTTTACTTTTCACATACTATATTTCGGAACAAAGGTAGAAAAAGATACCAAACCAAAAGAATGAATTGAGGGCGATTAATCCTACTGCGGGATTTGATGTACAAAAGGGGTCTCTTTCAGATACCAAACGCATTTTATTCGCTTACCCATTTTGCTTTACAGGAGGAGATGGGGCATTGCTTTTTGTTGGCAAGCGACTCCCAGGGTATTTCTCCGAGAAAGGTGCCGCATTTTGGGCATACATAGTCTATTTTGAACTGATTGGCAAGGTCCTGCAACTTTTGTGGAGCTTTGGCCGATTGTTTGGCTCCCAAATAAACACCTATGGCAGGGGCACAAACAGCAACTACTAAACTGGCTACCAGAAAAATGGGGTCGCCTTTTCCTGAAAAGCCGATTACCATTCCTATGATACCGGGAAGGGCAAAGGGCAAAGCCTGAAACAGACGGGTCTTGAATTGATTAGACGACTGTATCCTCACCTTTTGTTCGATGTATGTATCGTAAACTTTCTTCAGAGAGGTAAATTCTTCGCTGTAATCGTTATTGCTCTTCAATACCTCGGGAATATTTAATACATAATCGGAACCCAGTACTACCTTATCTGTAGGAGATATTCGCTTCTTCAGTATCTGGGCGCCGTTCACAAACGTTCCGTTGGTGGAGCTTAAATCTTCCAACAGCAAACAACCATTATCCTCACGCGACAGTGTTGCATGATAGCGGCTTACATTGGGTTCATTTACAACGTAATCATTATCGATTGCTTTGCCAATCTTAATTTTCATCTGCTAACTGACTATTCGTATCCGTTTTTCCCAATTCTTTCTCAAACGTGTCTTTCAAGGTCTTCAACGGATCCTTTGAGATGATCAGCTCTTTGGGTTTATTGTCTGCTGTGAGCAACAATAGCCTTTGCTTGGGCAGATTAATCTGCAAAATATGATTTTTGTTGATGATATGGCTTTTGCCAACACGTATCAGGATATCACTACTACCGGTTACCTGTTTCTCAAGAATCTCTTCAATCTTACCTATGTTGATTGCAAAAGTAAACTGAATTCCATTAGATAAAAGGAGTTTAGTATAATTTCTATCCGCCTCAAAATAGAGTATCTGGCCTATCTTAATACGTAAAAGCTCATCTCTTGTTTTAATAATTAAATATCTTTCCATGCTTGGAATGGGTTGTTAATTAGTAGCACAAAGATAGTCTATTTTTGTCTTTTCCCAAACAATTTACCTACTAAATCTTTTCTTCCGAGGCGTTGTAAAGCGCAGATGATAGATTGGCGAAATTCGGATTTGTACCAGAAAAAATACTGTCGCTGAGCCAGTTTCTCGTCTTTACTACGTGCGGTATAGACAGGTTCAAGCGTATAGGGGTGCAGGCCGGTGTAATATATCTCGGTTGCCAGCGTCATGGGGGTGGGTGTAAAGTCTTGCACTTGTTCCAACTGAAAATGAAGCTCTTTAGTTTTAACAGCCAACTCAGCCATATCGGCTTCCGTGCAACCGGGATGGCTTGAGATGAAATAAGGTATCAACTGCTGATTCAGTCCCTGCTGCTTGTTGACTCTTTCGAAGATTCGTCCGAACTGGGTAAACTGCTCAAATGAGGGTTTGCGCATCAGCTTCAACACATCGGGCTGGGTATGTTCCGGAGCCACCTTCAGTCGACCGGATACATGGCGTGCAATCAGTTCTTCCGTATAAGTATGCGCTGCCTTATTCAAACCTTCGTCTTTGTAGTCGTGCAACAGAAGATCATAACGAACCCCGCTTCCGATAAAGGATTTCTTTATTCCCGGCAGGTTATCTACTTCATGGTAGATTTCTAATAACGGGGTATGGTTGGCATTCAGGTTCTTACATACAACAGGCGAGATGCAGGAGGGCTTCTTGCATTGCCGGCAGATGTTTTCATCCTTGCCTTTCATACGGTACATATTGGCAGAAGGACCGCCCAGATCACTTAGATAGCCCTTAAAATCCGGCATGGCTACGAGGGTTTTTACCTCTTTGAATATCGACTGCTTACTACGAGACACAACAAACTTTCCCTGATGGGCTGAGATGGTACAAAAGGCACAGCCACCGAAGCATCCACGATGGATATTGACCGAAAACTTAATCATCTCGTAAGCCGGTATCTCTTTACCTTTATATTTGGGATGAGGTAAACGGGTATAGGGTAAATCAAACGAAGCATCAAGCTCAGCCTCTGTCATGGGGGGATAAGGGGGATTGACCACGATTACCTGATTGCCTGATTGCTGATACAATCGCACAGCCTCTTGTTTATTAGACTCCTCCTCAATGCGCCGAAAGTTTTGCGCCTGCTTCCGCTTATCCTTAAGGCATTCTTCGTGAGAGAAAAGAGAGAAGCCCTCTCCTACTCCACTGTTCTTCACAAATGCCGTCTGCCTGATAGACTTCAGCATATCAAACG
>BNTS01000091.1 GCA_025996775.1 Bacteroidia bacterium
GGGCGTATCGATGCCGATGGTTTCGAGTTCGGTGATGCCGCATTTTATCTTGTAGCCGTATTGTAGCCAGCGGAGTTGTTCGAGGCTTTCGGCCAGTTCAAGGGGCGATTGGGGAAGGAGGGTGAGTTCCTGCAATACGTCTGCTCGGTAGGCGTACATGCCTATGTGTTTGTAATAAGTATGGCTGGCAAGCCATTCGGTATGGGGCTTCCCCCTGTAGTAGGGAATGATGGAACGGCTGAAGTACATGGCTTCGCGGTAGCGGTTGATGACTACTTTGGGGGTGTTGGTGCCTGAGAGGGCGGTGGCAAAATCCTCGTCTGCACGAATGGGCTTTATCAGCGTGGCTATTTGCACATTGCTATCCGCAAAGCATGCTTTAAGGATTTCAATTTGTTCGGGCTGGATGAAGGGCTCATCTCCTTGAATATTGATTACTACATTGAAACCACGACCAACCTTCATAAAAGCTTCACAACAACGATCTGTTCCGCTTACATGTTCATTGGACGTCATGACAACTCTGCCGCCAAAGGATTTGACGGCTACTTCGATTCGCTTATCATCTGTGGCAACATAAACGACTTCCAACACACTACTCGCTTGTTCATACACACGCTGAATCATAGGCTTACCTCCCAAATCTGCCAAAGGCTTTCCCTGAAAACGGGACGAGGCATATCGCGCCGGTATGATTCCAATAAATCTTCTTTCCAACTTACTTGTATAATTAAAGCACCAAAGATATAAATTTTTTCAGATTTGTTCCTATTTTTGCGCTCAATTCAGATAGAGAAAGCGGTGGCAAAGAAGAAGCATCCCATAGAGGCATTGATTGAAGAGGGCGAGCATCAGCAATTAGACTTTAAATTTGAGGTGAACGACAGCAAGAAGATTGCCCGTACTTTAAGCGCTTTTGCTAATACTGACGGCGGACGGCTACTGATTGGCGTGAAAGATAATGGTGTGATTACGGGCATCCGCAGCGAAGAAGAGTATTATATGATTGAGGCTGCCTCGAAGATGTACACCCGGCCCGAGGTGACTTTCACCGCTACCCGATGGGATATTCACGGCAAAACAGTGCTTGAGATTTACATAGCCCCCAGCTCTCACAAGCCCTATACGGCTCTCTATAAAGATGACCAGTACAAAGCTTATATCCGCGTAGCCGACGAGAATATGCTGGCCAATGAAATCTTATTACTCGCCTGGAAGAAACAACTGGATGAGAAGGGTATACTGCTACGAATAAGCAAACCTGTAGAGAAACTGTTACACTATCTGGAGGAACATCCGCATATCAACCTCAATCGGTTTTGCCGTATAGCGCACATCAACTACTATACGGCAAAAAATATTCTAAGCGACCTGATGGCCACGCATACCCTTCGATACAAAGTGATAGACAAGCACATTGTTTACGAACGGATTGGTTGAACATAAACTTGTGCATTCTCCGAACGAATCACCTTTACGGCTGTCCCTTTCTCAATAAAGTCCTGTTCGGAAATACCATCATACATCTCGCCATCTATCCATACTTTTCCGGAAGGGCGAAGCACAGTAGCTGCAAGTCCCTCTTTTCCTACCAAACTTGTAAATACCGGTACGGAGACGGCGTCTTCAAGGTCGGTGGTCAAGGCAACTTTGCGAAACAGCCCCTTGCTGCCAATCTTACTCGATATCCATAGCATCAGTATAAAGGCTGAGCCTAAGCCGAGAAGCACTGTCAACGTAGCCCGTCCGAAATCAGGACCTGAGACGCCCTCAAAGTCGAAGTTGTAATTATTGAGCAAGCTCAACGTAAGCCCCGCTATCACAAAAAGTATCCCCGAAATACCGGCTACGCCGAAGCCGGGAATCACAAATATCTCCGCCACAATGAGGAGTATACCGACAATAAAGACAAGTATCTCCCAGTTTTGCGCCAGACCATCTATATATAAAGGTGCAAAGTAGAGGATGGCCGCAATAATAGCCGCTGCCGCTGGGAAGCCAATGCCTGGCGTTTGAAGTTCAAAATAAATTCCACCTATAATAATCAAGATAAGCAGAGACTGAAAATAGGGACTCATCAAGAAACCTTTCAGTTTGTCGAGGAAGGTAGGGGTAAATGTTTTCAGTTCGTATTTGCTATAACCCAAATATTTGGTTATCACCTCCTCTGCCGATTCGGCTATACCGTCGCAATACCTCCACTTCACAGCTTCTTCGGCTGTAAGTGTCAGCACCTTGCCCGAGTCTATCAAGTTGGGCACAACGACACGTTCATCCACCATAGCTTCGGCAATGGTCGGGTCGCGAACCCAGCGGACGATGGTATCCCTCCCATGGATCACGGTGTCTTTTCCGTGTGCTTCGGCCGTTGATCGCATCATAGCCCGCATATACGACTGATATTT
Source organism: Bacteroidia bacterium (assembly GCA_025996775.1). Classification (GTDB taxonomy): domain Bacteria; phylum Bacteroidota; class Bacteroidia; order Bacteroidales; family Tannerellaceae; genus DFXE01. Next base: position 2,406 of record BNTS01000091.1, read on the forward strand.
GTCAGGCATCGCTTCTCCGGTTTGGTTCACCACGGTGGCTGCTCCTATATTCGCACCTGCACGCATATAAATCTTCTTAGCCGCGATCGAGATAAGGGCGCCCGCCGAGGCGGCATTGTTGTCAACAAAAATATATACCGGTATGTGGCTGTAAAGAATTGCCGTCCGCATGGAATCGGCCATATCCACCTGTCCACCATAGGTATTAAGGCAAATCAACACGGCATCGGCCTCCAATGTATTGGCTTCAGCAAGACCGTGGCTCAGGAAAAGTTGTGTGGTATTGTTTATCTCATCTCGTATATCTATCTGATACACAAGGGGAGGTATTTCAGCGCCGACTTTTAAGGGAACGATTGCAAGGATAATTCTCAGAAGCAAATAAAAGCTGTACTTGTTCATATTTTTATATATTATATTGTATTAACTATTCACCATATTGTAAAAAATGCACCTGTTGATAATACATAACTTGTAAATTCTGCATTCTGTCATTCAAAAACAAAATAAACACTTAAAGTTTCCTATTTCATATCTTAATATCGAGCTAAGAATTTAATGTATATATATCAATTACTACATTTGGCTTATCCGACAAAGATAAAAAAACAAGAGAGAATAAATAAATACATACTATCATAATTACAAATAACGATTTTAGGCAATGGAAGCACTGCAATTTCAGAAAAATTTATTGGGCATGCAAGAAAACATGATGAATTTTGCATTAATGCTCACATCAAATCATGATGATGCACAAGATTTGATGCAAGACACAACGCTAAAGATTCTCGATAATCAAGACAGATTCATGGACAACCTCAATTTTGCAGGTTGGGTTTTTACGGTAATGCATCATGTCTTTATCAATAATTACCGAAAGATTGTTCAAGGACAAATGATTATAAATCAACAAGCTGACTTATACAACATAGAAGTAGAAGACACCGAAGGCACTTTTTCGCCCGACGCTCGCTATCGAATGATAGAGATGACACAAGCCATAAAAAAGTTGTCAAAGAACATGAAGGTACCCTTCTCTATGTATATGAGTGGTTATAAATATTCAGAAATATCGGAAAGGCTAAACCTCCCTTTAGGTACGGTGAAGAGCCGTATCTTCTTTGCACGCCAAGAATTACAGAAGGAGCTGGAAGAGTCCCTCTTATTAGATAATTAATTGTCAAGTATGGTTTGGATATAAAGCAGAACCCCAGTGACGTCGTCAGGCTTGAACCAGGTAATCCCGGTATCTCGCCTGAACCAAGTCATTTGTTTTCGAGCATACATACGCGTATTTCGCTTAATTTTCTCAATAGCAGCATCCAGAGTTACGTCACCGTCGAAGTATAAAAAAAACTCTTTAAAACCGACGGTATTAAGTGAATTGAAGTTTTTAAATGTGTACACACGCCGGGCTTCTTCCTGAAGCCCGGCGTTTATCATTTCGTCTACCCGCTTGTTGATGCGGGCATATAGTTCTTCTCTTTCACGGATAAGGCCTATCTTCACGATATTGAATGGGCGTTGTTTGGGCGTATTGGTCCGTAAGGTTGAATAGGGCTGTCCTGCTGTCCGGCATACTTCCACAGCATGAATCACGCGTTTGTAGTTTTGCCGGTCTACCTTCTCGTAATGCTCTGGGTCTACTTCTTTCAGTTCCTCAAGGATAGGTTCAAGACCTTCTCGTTCATACAGTTGATAGAGTTCGTTTCGAGTATCCTGCGGAATAGTGGGTATCTCGTCGATGCCGTTACAGAGAGCGTCTATGTACATCATGGAACCACCACTCATCACTACTACCGGGTGGATTTTAAACAGTTCGCTCAATAGATTGAGCGAATCGGCTTCAAACATGGCTGCGCTGTAGTAATCTTGTAGTTCAAGCGTACCTACCATATAATGCTTCACCCGTCCCTGTTGCTCAGGTGTAGGCGCTGCAGTACCTATCGGCAGATCTTTATACAGTTGTCGCGAGTCAGCAGAGATAATGGGCGAGTGAAACTGTTCGGCTATTGTCAGGCTTAGTTCCGTTTTCCCTACCCCGGTAGGGCCTGTTAGTATTAGAAGGGTATTTCTCAATAACGATCTTCTCCGTAGGAATTATTGGGGATATTGTCTAAGCCATCGAATCCCTCACTGTCTAATTCATCCATGTTAAATTCCGAATCGCCATAGAAATCTTCACCCAATATATCGCTGAGCGAGCCTTTACCTTTCGATTCCACCTCTTCAAAGTCAACCATTTGAGCCGGAGGCAGACCCTCTGACAGAGTACAAATGGGTTTGTCCAGCGTTTTCCCTGGAATTACTTCTCGCAGTTCAATAAAGAAAGCGCGCTCGGTAAGATAATCAAAAACGAACAGCAGGCGTTGATCTTCATCTTCCACCAGCTCTTCCATGGCGGTGTCTTCCATAATATAATTGTCTTCCTCAGAAGAACTGCCCATATCCACCAGTGTCACTTCGGTTTTCTTGCTCCAATCGTCGTCGCAGATGAAGAAAGAGCACATCTGATCACCTGTATATCCAACTGAATGGATGATCGCATGATAAAAGTCTAAGAAGGTAGCTTCGGAGTCTATCTTTATTTCCCTCACAAAGTTATCCACCTCGTCAGACAATATTAGAAATTTGTATATCATAGTTCATAAATATTTTATGGCGTCAAATGTACTAAAAAATATTTGAACAATATAAGTGAACAAGAAAAAAGGGGGCACTCCTGTCTTCGTCACTTATCGGCTATACACCAAAATGACATAATTCAATTTACCACCCAACGGGAGTCATGAACGTATGTATTTGGACGACGGTAGAACAAATCTTCTTCTTCCGGGATGTCTATCGCGTATTTTTTACCGCCTGTTGTCAGTTTGCGATCCCTTAACCACGGGTTGAAGCGCTTGATATCGGCGTAGGTTAAGCCTTGCTTCTTGGCGAAATCACTTAAATCTATTATATCTGCGCTAACAGGTACTTCACGGGTTCGAATGGGTTTATACAAATCTCGGACATTGATGACGAAACCGTAGCGGTAAGGGTTCTCAAAGATTTGCTTGATGGCCAGGATACGATAAGGATAGCGGGTGGTTTCTTCCACCAACCACATATCGAGCGGACTGTCTACGTTTTGTTGCGTTTGTTCGCCACTGATGCGCCCCATGCCGGCATTGTAGGAAGAGGCAACAATTATCCAATCTCCAAATTTGTTATATGCATCCTTCAGGTAGCGACAGGCAGCGATGGTGGATTTCTCTACATGATTGCGCTCATCAACCGAAGGAGTGATGGTTAGCCCATATTGTTTACCGGTACTCTCCATGAACTGCCATATGCCTATTGCCCTCACAGGCGACGAGGCTCTCGGATCGAGGTGGCTCTCTATCACGGCTAAATATTTAAAGTCGTCGGGAATACCATATTTCTTCAAAATCGGCTCTATAACCGGGAAATAGCGGTTGGCTCGTTTGAAGAGTAATAAAGTGGTAGAGTGCAGATAAGTGAAGCTACTTAGTTCACGATCGAAGTTTTCGTGTCGATCATAACGAGTGAGGTCGATGGTATGCCCACAAAAAGAAACCGATGAAGGTACTTCGGGGGTTACCGTAAGCGCCGAAACAAGGGGACGTTCCTCCTGTACTTTTTGCGAGTCGTTGGAACTGATAGCCAGCCAGGCAACCCCAACTGCCAGTCCGGCAGCCAAAACACTCAATACATATTTATTCAACAATTTGGTCATGTACATTTTTTGATCTGATTATGTTTATATCTCCTCTTTTATTATAGTTCCTTCCGTCGGATCCTTTAGCTTCGATGACATAGAAATAAACGCCTGGGGAAACATATTTGCCACCTTTCTTTCCATCCCAACCCCGAGACGGGTCTGTCCAATGAAATATCTCCACACCCCAACGATTAAATATCCAACACTTAAAGCTGACAAGGGATTTATAGGCTACCTTAAATTCGTCGTTTATACCCGGTGTGGTACCGGGAGAAAACACATTGGGTACATCGAGGAAAGATTCGCCTATCACAAGCGATATGGAATCAGTCACCAAACAACGTCTGGTACGGTCGCTTGTTTCCAGTACGATGGTATAAGTGCCTGCCTTATCAAAGGTAAAATCTATATCCCTGTTAATATAAGGTATGGTATCTTTCCCCAGCTGATAAATAGTCCACCTGTAATAATTGGCTACCGGTTCGTTGGCTACTGCCCTTAAGTGCACGTACAAAGGAGCCGAAAAACTATCGCTACTGCTTGTAACATTCAGTCCCGTAACATTCGTCATGGTTGAATCGATATGTGATTCAAGGGCTACTGCCTGATAGGTATCTGTGCTTATTGTCTTCTCCATATTGAAGTGGCGGGCAAAAAGGTCTCCCTTCAGTGTGATTTGGGTATCACAAAGAGGAGGAGGCAGGGGGAAGTCAAAGGGATTGCCCGATATGGATTGCGTGATTTGTTTTTGCGAGAATAATTTGCTTTCTGCCGACCATTCAAGGGTTGTATAGACTATCTCGAAACTTCGCTTCAACTCCCTTTGCAAACCTAAGGGTATGTTGTAAAGAAGAGAACCTGCATTGGTGGCATTACCTTCAAGCCAAAGTTCTTCGCAAGGATTGTCGTTATCCGTAACCTTCATACTCTGGATCGTAAAGGCATGGCGGCTATAGTCTATAATCCATACATACCGCGCCAATACGCCCGGCTCGTCAACAAAATAGCCAAATCCGTCTTCTATCCCACTGAGAGTAGAGGTGGTGCCGTCTTGTGTGCTGCCGGTTTGGGGATCGGCTTCGAGGGCTTTCGTGCTGTAACGCTTCCAAGCATGGGAGGTTGTGCCGGATGTATAATGCAGCGTAACATTTTCCACCCCGTTTACCAACCATACTTGCAAACGATTCTGCGTATCATCAAACGCTAACAAAGGAGCACTGTTACCACCTGTAACAGTATATTGCGCCTGAATTGCAAGCGTCCAGAGCAGGGCAACCGCTACGAGTATTTCCTTTCTAAAAACTTTTCTCAACATAATATAGCATCTTATTCGTTTTCAAAATTAGTATTTTAAACTAACATACATTATCTTTGCCGTAAATATTCCAAACAATCATGGTGAAAACAAAGATTATTTTCATACTTACAGTCTTCCTTGGTCTCACTTTCACAACACTTTATGCACAGGAGGGCAACAGACAACCATCTACAAATAATAACGTTCAGGAGGGTACATTATTTTATCATACCATAGAGCAAGGTCAAACGGTTTACTCCATCGCTAAAATGTACGGAGTAAGCGAAGATGATATTTATCGGCATAATCCCGGTAGCAAAGACGTGATTAAGGTTGGCCAACGCCTGCAGATACCTCAGAAAGCAGCAGCATCTACCGTCACTGCCTCGCAAGAAGACAGCAACTACACTTTCCACAACATCCAGCCAAAAGAGACACTTTTCTCCTTGTCTCAGAAATACAATGTTCCTGCAACAGCTCTTGTAGAAGCCAATCCGGGGCTTTCGGTCACGACTTTCCAGATAGGAAAAATCATCCGTATCCCCGCAGCAACGGCCGAGACTGCTCCCCCGAAAGAAGCGCAAACTGTAATACAGGATATTGAATACAAAGTAGAGAAACGGGAAACTATGTTTCGAATCACCCGCAAATTCAATATTACCCAAGATGAACTCATTGCCAAAAATCCGCAATTGAAAAACGGAGTCAAGGAAGGAATGATTCTGAAAATACCTGTAAAGGTTGAGGATAACTCGGCTGCTACGGCATCCAAGAACCTTGCCGCTAAGGAAAAAGATGCGAATGCACTGCTGACTACACCCATGAAAATAAGCCTGGTGGACACCTTGAAGATCGTGCTACTGTTGCCTTTTATGGTGGACAACGCAACACCTTCATCTAACAACTCCCGCTACATCGAGTACTACGAAGGATTCTTGCTGGCGTTAGACAGTCTGCAAAACAAGGGTGTATCCGTAAAACTCACGGTAAGGGATATCGGCGTAGGAGTAAAGAAGCTAAACGAGATATTAAATGAACCGGCTTTGAAGGAGGCTAACCTTATTATAGGCGCCGTAGAGAACGATCAAATAACTCCAACTGCAACCTTTGCCAAAAACAACAAGATAAAATATGTCATCCCTTTTGCCTCCAGAAACGACGACGTATTAACAAATGCGTATGTATTTCAGGTAAACACCCCCCACTCCTACTTGTATGCTAAAGCTGCACAAACGGCTTGTGAGATGTTTCACGACGCGAATATCATTTTTGTTGACACACATGATGCGGACGACAAAGCGGAGTTTATCCGTCTGCTAAAACAAGAACTTGGACTGCGCAACGCTGCCTATAAAGACATTACTTACAAGGAAGATACATTCAGCGTCGACATAGAGAAATTACTCAGAACAGATAAACGAAATATCGTGATTCCTACTTCGGGAAGCATGGAAGCACTCGCTAAAGTAAAGCCTGCTCTTCGCCTGCTTGTTGAGCAAAAACCTGAAATCCCCATCAACCTTTTCGGCTATCCTGAATGGCAAACCTACGCTCGCGAGAACTTGGAAGATTTCTTCCTTCTCAATACATATATATATAGTAACTTTTATGCCGACAATGTGTCGAACGATATTTCGAGGTTTTACGCCATGTACAAAATATGGTTCAGCAAGAATCCTACCAACACCTTCCCCAAATACAGCATGTTGGGCTTCGATACCGGTATGTTCTTCATCGAAGCGTTGAGTAAGTACGGAAAAAACTTCGAGTCAAACTTAGATAAAATCAAGTATAAAAGTCTTCAAATGGGATTCCACTTTCAGCGTGTAAACAACTGGGGAGGATTTATTAATACAAACTTGTTTATCGTTCACTACGACAAGGCAAGCTTTAAGGTAGTGCGTCAAGAAGTAAAACAATAAGAATGGTTAAACGTTTTTATATACTATTACTGCCATGCCTGGTTCTGTTTGCCACAGCACAGGGGCAAGGCGAATTTAAAAAAGAGTTATCGGTTGGCGGCTCGTTTGGGATGGGTTATTCTTCGGTCACCTTCGTGCCTAAGGTACAGGAACAGCAATTGCTGGGCGCTCAGATTGGAGCTACCGTCCGCTGGATAACTGAAAAGAATCTGGGACTGATTGCTGAAATAAACTTATCCCAGCAGGGTTGGAGCGAATTGTTTGAAGACCCTCAATACTACTATAAACGTCGTCTCAACTTCGTAGATATTCCGTTTATGACGCATATTTACTTTGGGAACAACCGCATTCGCGCCTTTTTGAATCTGGGACCGAAAATTGGGTTCTTGCTTAGTGAAAGCACATCGGAGAATGTGATTGATTCGCCGCCTCAGCAAACGTCTACCTACCAGACTGCTCAGTGGACGATGCCTGTTGAAAAGAATTTTGCTTGGGGTATATGCGGAGGTCCTGGTATAGAACTCCGAACAGGAATAGGCTCCTTCCAAATAGAAGGCCGCTATTATTATGGCCTTGGCGACATCTTCGGTAACCGCAAGGCTGACCATTTCCCCCAATCTTCCAGCCAATTATACTTCGCCAAAATAACCTACCTCATCCCCATAATGAAATAAGGAATCTAAGGGAACTTATGATCCCTTAGGTTCTTTAAATTTTTCTTTATCTTAGACGGTCAAGGGAGCGGATGAGAACTTCGTCGGCACCTATATTGCGGATAGCTAAATAATCAAGTATTAAGCAGATTAGGGGGAATGAAAGGGCAAACTTTACGCTCAAGGTAGCATCCGGAATGGCTTGTTTTACCATATAAACCGTAAAGCCAAAAAGCGCGTAATAGCATACCAGCATGATGGCGTTGAAAATGCAGAGACGTATTTGCAATATCCTCTTCTTGTAATTAAAGAGGGCAACGACAGCAATAATGTCGATAATCTCCGTGAGTATAAACATCCACCACGTAGGATACGTCTCAGATGACTGTGAAAGATTCGTCAACTGAAAGATATCTAACTTAAAAAGCGTATCCCCCGACTGAAAAACAGCCAAAGGGAAAAACGTCAATGCCGCCATCAAGATAACAACAAGAAGTAAATATACAGTTTGAATCCTCTGCAACATAAGCAATTATTAATTATTGATTAGAAACCGCCTTTGTCTTTTGCGGGGTTCTTATAATAAATCTTTCCGTCTTCGTATTCTTGGGAAGCAATGAGAGTAGGCTTGGGAAGTTTCTCGTAGTAACGCGAGATTTCTATCTGCTCACGGTTCTCGAATACTTCTTCCAGATTGTCGCTATAAGAGGCAAACTCCTGTAGCTTCTTTTCCAAATCATGCTTCATTTCCACCGACACCTGATTGGCGCGTTTGGCAATGATCATAGTCGTTTCGTATACATTTCCTGTGTCGGAGGACAATTTCATCATGTCACGCGTTACCGTATTTGACGGAGCATTTGTTTTCTTGTAATCCATATTGCGTTTTTGATTATATATTAATATGTATCGGTTATCCGTTTGTTGGCATATTCAAAGTAGCGTTGAGCTTGTTTGAGATATTTGCCTTCCGGAAATTCGTTTGTATAATTGTAATATTCGTCTACCACATCCCTGTATCGCCCTTGCAACTTCTCGTTTACGCTGACCTGTGCCAGTTCGTATTTAGATTCGAGCATCAGGAAGATAAACTCTTCACGATATTTAGAGAAAGGGTAATTTTTCAATGCATTCTGCGCTGTAATGACACACGAAAGGAAATTATTTCCCTGAAATGTTCCCAGATTGTAATACAGCTTGGTGGCCATCAGTTCTTTCAGGGCAAGCTTCTCCTGTAACTCGAACATGATGCTCTGAGTTGTATTGGCTCGCTCTGACTGAGGGTAGTACTCCATGTATAACTGCAACTCCTCGATAGCTTTATAGGTCTGAGTCTGGTCTAACCGCGGATCGGGTGAATCCAGATACAAGCCGTAACCCGAATAGTAACGAGCCAGTTCCGTATATTCGCCTTTGGGATAAGTTGTGTAGTAGGTATTGAAATATTGAGCAGCCGTTTGATAATCTTTTTGGCCATAATAACTTTGAGCCAGCAGATACAACGACTCCTCGGCATTGGAAGTGCCCCTAAAGATAGTCACCAATTCCTCCAGAATCGTAGCCGACTTGGTGTATTGTTTTGCATTGAAATACTTCTTAGCATAAGAATATTTCAACTCATAATCAGTACTTTTCAATATCTTGTTATACTCTCCGCACGAAGAGAAAACAATCATCATCATCAAAAAACATACAACTTTCTTCATTCGCATACATTTAGCGTGCAAAGATAGTGCATCCTCGCAAATAAATAATATATAAAACGTTAAAATTACAACTTGTACAAGTCGCTTGCTGCAAGCAAGGTCAATTGATTGGCCTGCAAAACCTCCACACACTTCTCCGTATTGTCGGGACGGATAATGACATGTGCTGATTCTCCCTGTGCAAAAGCATACATATACTCTACAAAAATACCAGCTCCGGTAATGATATCCATCGCTTTAGCCAGTGCTCCGGGTTCGTTGGGGCAGTAAAGGCAAACTACATCCGTAGTACTTACGGCATACCTGTTTTCGCGGAGAACGCGAATGGCCTTGTCCGGGTCGGAAACAATAAGGCGGAGGATGCCGAAGTCTGAATTTTCAGCTACGGTAAAGGCGGACATATTCACGCCTGCCGCGCCCAATATATTGGCAACTTCGGTAAAACGACCTTTTTTATTTTCCAAAAAAATGGATAATTGTTGGATTAACATAGTATTACTTTTTTCAGTTAGACTAATTTACGTTTATCATTCACTCGTTTGGCTTTACCTTGGCTGCGTTCTATGCTGCGGGGTTCTACCAATTTCACGTCGGGCTGCAAGCCGATAACACTTTGCAGGCGATGGGCAATTTGCTTCTTCAAGCCCACCAAGGTACTCATATCGTCGGAATAGAACTCTTCCTTCACCTCAACACGTACCTCGAAAGTATCCAGATTGTTCACTCGGTCTACCTCTATAAAATAATGAGGCTCCAGCTCAGGCATTTCGCATATAACGGCTTCCACCTGTGAGGGGAATACGTTTACGCCACGGATAATCAGCATATCATCGCTACGACCCAGAATGCGACCCATACGAACAGCGGTTCTGCCACATTCGCAAGTCTCATAATTGAGGCTCGTCAGGTCGCGGGTGCGGAAGCGCAGCAGCGGCATACCTGTTTTCGTTATGGTGGAGAACACCAATTCGCCCATCTGTCCATGAGGCACGGGTTCACCTGTTTCAGGATTCACTATTTCGGGATAGAAATGGTCTTCGCAAAGGTGGGTGCCGTTTTGGTGCACACATTCGTAACCCACTCCCGGGCCAATAATCTCCGTCAGCCCGTAGATATCGTAAGCCTTGATACCCAGTTTCTCCTCCAATTCCTTACGCATGGCTTCCGTCCAGGGTTCGGCTCCAAAAGCGCCTATCTTTAGTTTAAATTCTTCACGTGGAATGCCGGAATCTTTCAAGCCGTCGGCCAGATACAAGGCATAAGAAGGGGTGCAAGCCAAGGCAACCGAACCGAAATCGTGCATCAGCATGATTTGCTTCTCAGTATTGCCGCTCGACATCGGCAACACAGCTGCGCCTACAGTTTCGGCGGCTGCATGAGCGCCTAAACCTCCCGTAAACAGGCCGTAACCATAAGACACCTGTACCACATCCTGTTTCCTGATTCCATAAGCGGTAAAGCAACGGGCGCCAACTTCTCCCCATATACCCAAATCTTTGCGGGTATATCCTACTACGATAGGTTTCCCTGTTGTGCCGGATGAAGCCTGAAGGCGCACAATCTCCGATATGGGCACGCTCAATAACTCGAATGGATAGTAATCGCGCAAATCCTTCTTTGAGGTAAACGGCAGTTTTACTATGTCTTCAATACTTTGTATGTCATCGGGAGTAACACCTGCTTCCTGCATGCGTTTGCGATAAGGTACGCAATTATGATAAACCCTCTCTACTGTTTCTTTTAGCCTGATGCCCTGAAGCTTGGTCATATCCTCGCGCTTCATGCACTCCATTGTCTCATTCCAAATCATGATTTTTCCGTATAGTTTATATTACATTATATTAATTAGGAACCAAAAACGATGCAAAGTAACAACTTTTTCTGAAATCGCCCACTTTTGCTATCAAATAAATCAGTTTTTTTTGTTGTTGATACAGCATCTTTATTTAAAGGATATAGGGTCTTTTTTGTATTCGACAACTGTCGAACAGTTGTTTGACAAGTATCGAACAACTGTTTGACAGCTATCAAACAGTTGTCCGACAGTTGTCGAACACAAAAAAGATAGTGATGGCTATAATAACTTTTGCTGGAATTGGTTTACAGTTTTTGTTTGTTTCCTACGAAAGATTGTCACAATTCTTTCTAATGGTTCTAGTATTCATTCTCCTTGTTTTTTCAGGTTAAAAAAAAGATGTGCGAAAAAAAGTAGTTAGCATTTTGAAAATCATAAAAGAATCCGTAATTTTGCAGCCGTTTATAATGAATTTACTAATTAAAAATATAATAATAAAGAGTTTATGATCGTAGTTCCATTAAAAGAAGGCGAAAACATTGAGAAAGCGCTCAAAAAGTTTAAAAGAAAATTTGAGAAGACAGGCATTGTCAAAGAGTTAAGAAATCGCCAGGCCTTTTCAAAGCCTTCGATTGAGAAAAGAAAACAGACGATGCGTGCCGTTTACGTTCAGAAATTGCAGCTCGAGGAAGAATAAAATTCCTTAAAAGTTTGTTTTATTGAATTCGATTGCCTAAATTCGTTGCATAAACAAAGTTGATGTAGCGTGAACAGGTTGAGGAATTCCTTTATAGAATATTTAAAGTACGAGCGGAAGTATTCCGATTGCACCATACAAGCGTATGCCAAAGACTTAGATCTGTTCGAGGTTTATGTCAAAGAAAATCAGGAAAGTGTATTCGATCATGAAGTTATCGATGCCGATATCGTAAGAAATTGGATTATTCATTTATTGGATAACAAAGCAGCCCCGTCATCGGTAAACAGAAAGTTGAGTTCTTTGAAGTCGTTTTTTAAATTCCTTGTAAAACAAGGTGTTATTTCCACAAATCCTTTGCGTTTTGTGGTTGGACCCAAAACAAAGAAACCCCTTCCCGTTTTCATAAGGGAAACAGATATGAATGAAATTCTTGATGGCGATGGCTTCAAGGATGATTTTGAAGGGGTTCGAAACCGCTTAATACTGGAACTATTTTATGATACCGGCATCAGACGCTCGGAATTGGTTGGAATAAGAAATGCAGATATAGACTACTCGGGATGCAAACTCCGTGTAACAGGTAAGGGTGATAAGCAACGGCTGATACCCTTTGCAGAAAACCTGAAAAAGCGGATGATAGCCTACAAAGAAATACGAGACCGGGAAATAGGGACAGAGAGCGAATGGTTTTTCATTCGTAAAAACGGGAACCCACTGTCGGTATCTATTATATATGGTATAGTAAAAAAAAGCTTGTCGGGACTAACGACACTGCCAAAACGCAGTCCTCACGTGTTACGACATTCCTTTGCGACCAGTATGCTGAACAATGGAGCAGAGTTAAATGCTATCAAAGAGTTATTAGGACATAGCAGTTTAGCAACAACCAACGTTTACACACATACAACTTTTGAAGAATTAAAAAAAGTGTATCATGCTCATCCTAGAGCTAAAAAAGAAGGAGGTTTTTATGGACATTAGAATTCAATCGATTCATTTTGATGCTACTGCAAAGCTGGAAGCATTTGTTCAGAAAAAAGTATCGAAACTCGAACAGTACTATGACGGTATCTTGTTGGCAGAAGTAACCCTGAAAGTAGTCAAGCCCGAAACAGCGCTTAACAAACAAGCATCGATATTGTTAAATATCAAAAGTGGAGACTTGTTTGCCGAGAAAACCGGCAACACCTTTGAAGAAGCTATTGACGAATGTACCGAAGCATTATCAAAACAGTTAGTAAAATTCAAAGAAAAGGCAACATCCAAAAAGAAAAACCCGGAACAAGAAAAAATAATCAGTGATATTTTTGGTGACGAAGAAAATAATATCTAAATTTGCAGCCGTTTCGCCTCAAGAGGGGTGAGACGGCTGAAAAAAGAATGCCT
>BNTS01000092.1 GCA_025996775.1 Bacteroidia bacterium
TCCTTTTCCATTTTTGAGTCTTTTTACATGCAAAAAAAGAAAAGATTATCCAATTATCAAATATGTCATAAAAATAATACTCAAATTATGATTCAGATTTGAACGGCAAATACTGGACACCCTACCCAAAGGGGGCGAATGGCGGGGGGGGCGCAAATCATTGCTATAAATATGTGACCCGTTCTGGGTCTCTAATAGATTTTTCGGGTGTCCCAATGACGAAAACAGGAGGTTATGCCTAACGGCATACGGTGGACAAGTTTTCCGGCTGCTCTAATAAAATTAGTGGCATGATTGCGGATAATCATTATAATTTATCTCCTGATGTCTATTTTGTATCTTACTATGTCCATTATTAACGTTGTGGAGTCTTGGCTTATTCATACCTTTGGAGTCATTAGCAACAAATCATTATACATTATGAAAAAGAGAAAGGTATTTTTTAGTGGAGGGATAGCCATTATGTTGGGATTCGGAATTTTGTTGACCGGTTGTGGCCGGAAGAAATCTTCTTTCAGCATAGGAGCAGACGTCTCTTTTGTTCCTCAAAGCGAAGCGCGGGGAGTGATTTATCAAGACGAGAATGGAGTGCCGAAAGACATCTTCCGGATTATGGCGGACCATCATTTCGACAACATCCGCCTGCGTATCTTCGTGAATCCCGAAGCCGAGAAAGGTTATTCGCCCAAGCAAGGCTTCTGCGATTTGCAACATACCGTCGATCTGGCCAAACGTATCAAGGCGGCCGGTATGAAGTTTACACTCGATTTCCATTATAGCGATACCTGGGCTGACCCCGACAAGCAGTACAAACCTTCCGCTTGGGAGGGAAAAACGGGCGAAGCGTTGGAGAGCGCGCTCTATGCGTACACGAAATCCGTACTGACTACGCTCCGGGAGGAAGGCATTGCCCCTCAGATGGTGCAGATAGGCAATGAAATCAATCACGGCTTGGTATGGCCCGAAGGCTATATCGATGATAATGCCAAGGAAGCAAACTGGATCACCATGCTGGGCATCTACAAAGCCGGACAGCGCGCTGTTCGCGAAGTGCTGCCGAAAACCCAATTGATGATTCACTTAGCCTTAGGGGGCGAGAATACACTATGCCATCAGTATCTGGATTATATGATAAAGAATGGGGCGGAGTTTGATGTAATCGGCCTCTCGTACTACGAACAATGGCACGAAACATACAATGATTTGAAAACGAACCTCTACGACCTCTCTGCCTACTACAATAAGCCTGTATGCGTTTGTGAGTATGGCGCCAATAAAGACAATATAAAGATCATCAACGACATCGTTCGCTCTGTTCCCAACGGCCTGGGCTACGGAACCATGGCTTGGGAACCTGCACAAACCTTGTTTACCTCGGTGGACGGCAGTATGCAGGGACGTATGCCTCAACCCGGGCAGGAAGGGCAGGTCTTCAAGTTGAATGCCTCTTCGGAAATCTTCGGTATCTATGACGCCATCTACGCCCAATATATCGACCCGAAATTTATATCGGATGTAGAGCCTCCTTTCGTTCGTACGGTTGAGAACTCCGACCAAATTATAGGAGCCGATATTTCCTGGGTACCCTCGCAGGAGGATAAGGGCACGAAGTTCTCGGATAAAGGTGTGCAGAAGGATGTCTTGGAAATATTGAAAGACAATCATTTCAATTATATCAGGCTTCGTTTGTTTGTTGATCCCACCTCTGAAAACGGATATTCCAAAGAGGGCTATTGTGGATTGGAGCAAACCCTGGCAATGGCCAAGCGTGTCAAAGCCGCAGGTATGAAGTTCCTTCTTGATTTCCACTACAGCGATACCTGGGCCGACCCCGGCAAACAGTTCATCCCTGCATCCTGGGAGCGCTTTAACGGCTCGGGATTGGAAGGTCAGGTGTATCGTTACACCCATGAAACGATTAAGAAATTCATCGCCGAAGGCGCTCGCCCGGACATGGTGCAGATAGGCAATGAAATCAACCACGGTATGTTGTGGCCACAAGGTAAGATAGGCGAGAGCTATATGCCCTTCGGCGTGATGCTGCGTTGCGCCAGCGCGGGAGTCCGTGCTGCCGACCCGTCCATCCTGATTATGGTGCATATTGCTTGCGGAGGACAGAACGAGGAATCGGTTGCTTTCTTCGACAAGATTATCAGTCGTGACGTGAAATTCGACGTCATCGGCGAGTCTTATTACCCCAAATGGCATGGCACCTTAGATGATCTGAAGAACAATCTTACCGATTTGGCAAACCGCTACGGCAAACCGCTCATCGTGGTAGAATATCAAGACTACCGCAAGGAAGTAAATGATATCGTGAAAAACCTGCCGAACGGCTTAGGATGGGGAACCTTTATCTGGGAAGCCACCTCGCCGCGCTGGGGCGATCTGTTTGATGGCAGTGGTAAAACCAATGACAATATGGCTATTTATTCAACTCTAAATTATTGATTCGGCATGAAGAATTTTTTTATTATAGCGGGATTGCTTATTTGCACCCTTTCCCTCTCTGCACAGCAAAGCAGGGTAACAACCAATTTCGACGCAGATTGGAAATTCGCTTTGGGGGACCATAAGAGTGCCTCCAAAGCTGGATTCAGCGATAAGTCATGGCGGACACTTAACCTTCCCCACGACTGGAGCATTGAAGGGCAAAACCTTGAAACGGAACCCGGAGGCGGCAATGTGGGCTATTTCCCCACCGGCATCGGCTGGTATCGCAAGACATTTGACTATCCCGGATTAAGCAGCGGCAAACTGCTTCGCATAGAGTTCGATGGTGTTTACGAGAATAGCGAAGTATGGATTAACGGGAAGTATCTGGGTAAACGCCCCTACGGATATTCCAGCTTCTCCTACGACCTCACCCCTTCCATCAAGGCTAAGGGCAATGTCATTGCCGTAAGGGTGGACAATTCTCACCAGCCTAATTCCCGTTGGTATTCAGGTTCGGGTATCTATCGCCATGTGCGCTTGGTGGAAACATTGCCCATGCATCTGGAAAAATGGGGCGTCTTTTCGTACACCAAAGAAATAGCCGGGGACAAGGCTGTCCTCTCCGTAAAAGCTTCGGTAGAGAATGCCGGATCTTCGGACTTGAGTGGCGTAGTGGTGAAAAACGTGCTGTCCACCCAAAAGGGCGTAGAGGTAGCTACCTCTCAATCGACCCTCAACCTGAAAGCGAAAACCAAGGGCGAAGTATCGCAGGAAATCACCGTGTCCAACCCAGCGCTCTGGTCGCTTGAACATCCCAACCTGTACACCCTCACCTCTTATGTCCTTGTAAACGGACAGGAGACAGACCGGGAAGTAAGCACGGTAGGTATTCGCACCATCCAATATACAGCCGATAAAGGCTTTCTGCTCAATGGTGTGCGAGTGAAGATGAAGGGCGTAAACCTCCACCACGAAGCAGGCCCGGTGGGTACGGCTGTTCCCGAACGTGTATGGGAACGCCGGATAGAGATACTGAAGTCCGGCGGATGCAATGCCATACGTACAGCTCATAACCCTCCCGCCCCTGAATTCCTCGACCTCTGCGACCAATTAGGTATGCTGGTGATGGATGAGGCGTTCGACGAATGGCTGCAAGGTAAGCGGGATAATTCCTACAAGCTCTATTTTGCCGAATGGCATCAACGCGACCTCGAAGCCATGTTGCTTCGCGACCGTAATCACCCCTCCGTTGTGATGTGGAGCATCGGTAACGAAATACCTGACCAGGGTACAAAGGCAGGCCCGGCGCTGGCACGCGAAATGATTGCCCTTTGCCATAGTCTCGACCCCACGCGATTGGTAACAACCGGCAATGATAACATTGCCGCCGGAAAGAATGCAACCACTGAGGAGTTCTTGGATGCTTTTGCCAACGATATCACCGGCTATAACTACCCGGATCGCTATCGTCGCGAGTTATTGTACGAGGTTGATAAAGTCAAACATCCCGAGCGATTGGTTGTAGGAACCGAAACAGGGGGAGTCGGCGGAAGTCGCGGCACTGTGGGACGTCCTGCACGAGTCGGCGCCACCACACGCAGAGCCTCCTCCCTGGCTGCTCAACTGATTGATGTGGAGCAACGCTGGAAATACACCCTCCTGCACGATTATGTAATCGGTGATTTCATGTGGACAGGTATTGATTATTATGGCGAAACCGGCTGGCCATCCCGCGGAGCCTCTTCGGGCTATCTCGACCTTTGCGGATTCAAGAAAGACGGCTATTACTTCTTCAAGAGCATCTGGATGGACGAACCCCTCATCCATCTCACCTCCAACTGGAATAAGGAAGGTCAGGAAGGCCAGGTGATACCCGTTGTTGTTTACACCAACTGCAACGAAGTGGAACTCTTTGTCAACGGCAAATCGTATGGCGTGAAAACTTTCGAGTTCCCCCGTAAAGGCAATACCGACGACTGGATTACCTACGCCCCAGGCAAGGTATTTACCTCCACCGCCGATTTACACTTGGCTTGGGATGTTATCTACGAACCCGGCGAGATCAAGGTAGTAGGGAAGAAAGACGGTAAAGAATACATCGACCGCCAAGTAACAACCGGCGCACCTGCCAAGATACGCCTATCGGTAGACCGAAATACCATTAAGGCGCTTCCCTCCGACGTGGCTCATGTAACCGTAGAGGTCCTTGATAAAGACGACAACCTTGTCCCCTACGCCGACAACCTGATAAAGTTTGACGCCGGCGGCGTCACGATCATAGGTGTAGAAAGCGGCAATCTAAGCGACTTGTCTTCCACAAAAGCCTCCGAGCGCAAAGCCTTCGCCGGCCTCTGCTTATCCATCGTCCAAGCAAAGACTCCCGGTTCCTACACACTAAAAGCCACCGCTGAAGGCCTCCCCCCTGCCCAGATCCAAATAACCGCCCAATAGTGTTGGGGCGTATTGTACATAAAAAAGACAGGCTCCTTCGGAAGCCTGCCTTTTTTATTTATTTAGTGTAGCCTTCGGGACGGAACATCCAGAAGTTAGCTTCACCACTCGGATTGTCCGGAACACCGTTGCCGGACATATTGGATAGTACCAATTGGTCGGGGGCCAATGTGATGATATAAAAATCGTAGGCATTGCCCGCTTTGTTGTTTACAGATACGGGATTAGGAATAGAGGCTCCCTTGAATGAAACGATACCACGTGACCAGGTACCTACTTTCTTCGAAAGGTCGAAGGAAAATGTACCCTTCTGCACTGTTCCGTTACTCAATGTCTTTGTGAAGATGGCTCCACCATCCAAAGCAAAAGTCATCTTTGCATCCCATTCGTCGAAAGAGCCGTATTCAGGTCCCCACCAGGTAGGAAACCTATCTCCACCTGAACCGCCAATTCCATACGGATGGTTGTTGTCGGTAGTAGCGTCAAATACCCAGGTTTTTGAACCATCTCCGCAGAACAGCCCCCATTCTTCGGGTACATCGTACGTTCTATCTACATGTACGGTGAGCTTTTTCGTGATCTGTGTGCCATTTCCGTTCCATCCTGTAAATACGATATCATTGTCACCGGCAAGCAACACTTGAACTACGCCGTCGGTAGCTTGCAGTGTCCCGCTGCCATAGTCCCAGGAAGGAAGTACGGGGTTGCCGTCGCTACTCACGTGAATATAGTTAGAGTTCACTCCATCGCGAATCTCAGGTACGGCAGTGATGTTCAATTGGTCGGCTGTGATAGCGCCACTTAACTCATCCCTGTTTTCAATGGGGTCGCAGGCAACCAAGCTTGCACACCCCAAGGCAATTATACTTATAAATAGGTTTTTCATATTTCTATTCTTTTATTCGTTTGTTTACCATCCCCAATATTCTGCATCCGGGGTATCCCATCCTTTACTCTGTTTCAGTACACCTTGAGACAAGTCCAATTGCGTACGTTCAATCGGCCAGAAGCCGCCCGTTTGTTCATACCGTTTGGCGTATCCTACTCCGAAGTCTTTCATCTTACCCTCTTTTTCCTGACTTATGATGGGAGCGCCCACTTGGTTGGCAAGGGCTTGTGCAGCATCATGCCAACGCATCAAGTCGTAATAACGTAAACCCTCAAAGCATAGTTCGTATCGCCGTTCTTTCTTCAGGTCGTCCAGGTTGTATCCGGCTTTAGCAGGCAATCCTGCACGGGCACGTACCCGGTTCAACCCCGTTGGATCCTGCTTTAGTTCGGATTGCATCAGCAATACGTCTGCAAAGCGGATAATCATTAAGTCCTGATTATGGTCAAGCTGATTCGAGTATGGGTTTGCACCGCTTACTAATGAATTAAATGGATATGGATCCGAATAACCCGGTACATGAGCGTTGACAGCGATGATTTTCTTCTGCCAGTAACCCGTTGCTTCCATCCAGTTCTTGAAGGGTTCTTTACTGTAGCCGGGATATTCGGATTCAAACTCTATGATAGAGCTAAATCGGCGGATATCGGTAGGTTCGTCATTCTTCCACTGTGTCCAAAGTTGTGGATTAACAGGAGCCATCCCCCAGCCCATGCCAAAGGGAAAGGTATTATCCTTCCCGTTCGGGTCGGGTATGCCGAAGTAGAGGCAGTACTGATTGGAGTATCTCACTAAAACTTGTTTATTTCCGTTGTTAGCCCAACCAACTAAAGAACCAAAGCGTATGGAAAAGACTTCCTCTTTGTTGCCATCGCCTTCCCACTTAAGTTTGTTGTCGGTTACATAAGGATAATCCTTGCCCGAATATTCATTGGTCCAGGGCCAAAGATTGCGGAAGTCGGATACCAAGTCGTGTCCGCTATTGTTCACACAGTCATCAACCCAGGCAATTATTTGCTCTTTTGAAATGCTTCCACCATCCGGTAAGGGCAGGGTAGGCGTTTCATAATAACCGGTATAGAACAAAAATACACGAGCCAAAAGCGCTTCAGCCGCCCATTTGGTGACACGTCCGTTCGACGGGAAAGTCTGCTTTGTGGCAGGAAGCCACTCGATAGCGTTCTTCAGGTCATTGGCAATAACGGCATACGTTTCTGAAGCCGGAGATTGCGGAAGATTTTCGGGAGCGCTTGCAAGTGTGAGTGGAACTTCGCCGTATATCTGCGAGAGATCAAAGAAGTAGTAAGCCCTGAGGAAGGAAGCTTCCGCCTTGGCGGTCTTCAATTCCTGTTCGTTATTCCACCCCGTCACATTATCCAAGGTCTCGAGCGCAGCGTTGGCGCGGAAAATACCCCGATAACGGAAGTCCCAATAGTTATCACCAAAGAAGTTTTCGTTTGTCCACATCAGGTGGTCAACGGCCTGGTTGCCGTCGCGACCAACACCTCCGCCTCCCAAGCGGTCATCGGAAGCTATTTCTGCAACAATAAGCGGTGTTTTAGCCGGCGTCTGGTCTTCTGTCATTCCGTAAAGCATGGAATAAATGCCGGTTATCATTTGTGCAGCATCATCCGGATTAGAAGGGAAGTTTCCCGTATTCTTCTTGGTTAAGCTTTCCGTATCTAAGAAATCTTCACAACCGGTAAACAGGAATGTTGCTGTTATTGCGAATAAAAATATTATTTTTTTCATATCCTAACAATTAGAATTTTAAGTTGACACCAATTAAATACGTTCTCGGAGACGGGAAAAATCCCAAGTCAATTCCTTGTACCCATGACTGACCGTATCCATAACCGATTTCAGGATCCATTCCGCTATACCCTGTAAAAGTAAAGAGGTTTTGTGCCGTTATATAAAGACGAGCTTGTGAGAGCGGCATGTTGCGGAACAACTTTTTGAAGTCGTAGCCGAGTGTAATGTTCGATATCTTCACGAAGTCTCCATTCTCAATGAAGATGTCGGAAGCATAATTGTTACCCCAGTTGTCTGATTTATTGCTACCCAAACGTGGAAGTTTGTTCGAGGTGCCTTCTCCATACCAGCGTCCGAAGATTTCCGTTGAGTTTGTAATTTGGTCGACACCCTTAATAATTTGCTGTCCGAACTGTCCATTGGCCGTGAGCGCAAAGTCAAATCCTTTATAGCCCAGCGTGAGGGTTAAACCGCTTGTTACATCCGGGTGAGGATCGCCAATCATGGTGCGGTCGGCTTCCGTAATCTGTCCATCGCCATTGTAGTCTACAAAGATAACATCGCCGGGGGCGGCTCCATCTTTCTTAACAGGCGTATTATCT
This sequence comes from Bacteroidia bacterium, assembly GCA_025996775.1. Lineage (GTDB taxonomy): Bacteria > Bacteroidota > Bacteroidia > Bacteroidales > Tannerellaceae > DFXE01. The sequence continues at coordinate 8,134 of BNTS01000092.1, forward strand.
ACTTGCGCTTGATTTTGGAAGATACCGGCTGTCTTGAAGCCGTAGAAGTAACCGATTGGGAACCCTACCTGAGCACGATACATTTCGCCCATACCTTGAGCCAATACGCTGTTGTCGCCGTGGATAATTCCTTCTCCATTGGCAATACGGGTTACCTCATTCTTTAGATAGGAAGCATTGATGGACAGGCCGTATTGGAAGTCACCGATATGGTCGTTCCAGTTCAACATTAATTCATACCCTTCGTTACGAATGTCGCCACCATTAATATAAGGCGCTCCTGTTCCATAAGAAAGCAAAACCGGTGCGCGTACCAACCAGTCTTTGGTGTCTTTGCGGAACCAGTCGAAATTGATGCCCAAACGGGAGTTCAGGATGCGGGCGTCGAAACCCAAGTCTAACTGCTGGGAAGTTTCCCAACTTACATCCTGATTGGGAAGAATATCGGGATAAGCTCCCGGAGAACGAGAGTTATAGCCATTAAAGAAATATCCATTCTGATTATCGAAGCGAATGGTAGCCAAGTACTGGAAGGCATTGATATCGGAATTACCATTCTGTCCCCAACTGGCACGCGGTTTCAAGAAATCGAGTCCTTTGTCGCGCAAGTTTTCCATGAAAGGTTCATTTGAAATCACCCATCCTGCAGAGAACGAGGGGAACTTACCCCAACGGTGTCCACGGGCAAAATTGGAAGAACCGTCTATACGCAGAACGGCAGAAGCCATATACGTTTCTTTATAGTTATAGTTCACACGTCCGAAGAAGGACGCCAAGCTTCCTTGCCCTTCAGGAGTACCGCTTGGATTGGAAGAAGGATTGGGTTCAGTACCATTACTCAGATAAGCCTTGTTGAAATCGCCTGGGAAAATGGTTCGAGTCATCTCTGCTTGCAACTGACTTCCATAACCCCATTTCTCAACAGACTGACCAACCACAGCGTCAAACGTATGATCTTTTATTTTAAAGTTATAACTCACCGTATTATCAAAAGACCATTGCCGATTGTTTCCTTGTTGTTGGGAAACATAATCAAAGGTTGAAACGTCGTCGGCGTCAGTTGAAAGTTCAAACTTATTCGTATAGCTGCGATAGGTCCATAAGTTCATTCTGTAGGCATAGCTGCTTCTCCAAACCAGCCCTTTGATGGGTTGAACTTCAAGGTAGGCATTGGCCATTAAGCTATGGTTCTCGCCTTCGTTTTGTCCGCGGCGATACACCATCTGTGCTATTGAGTTACCGACGCCTGTGAAATTGGAACTCCAATGGTCGGCATCTTTACTGGCTTTGTCGTAAAATTCACCTTCGTCATTATAAACCGGCAGCAAGGGGTTGGATACAATCATATTGTGTACGTCGTTCCAATAAATATTACCAATACCGATACCATGATTTTTGCGGAACATATAATTCAGGTTTTCCCCGATTTTAATGATGTCGAAGCCTTTTCCTTTCAACAGCACGTGCTCGGAATTAAGACGAGCCGTGTACCGTTCAAAGAAAGGTTCTACAGGTTTGCCGAAGATACCTTCCTGTGTGGCGTACGAGAAACCAAGAGCGGTCTTGGATTGATCATTTCCCCCGGTCAAATTAAACGCATGGTTTTGCGTTGGTGCATTTTTATTGCGCATCTCTTCGAGCCAGTTGGTTCCATTCCATTGGCCGCTTGCAATTTTAGCGTATTGAACCGGCGCCTCCTGCGAGTAGTCATAAAGCGTAGAGCCTGAATTAAAGCGCCCTTCGTTTGTGATCGTCATATATTCCGTGGCATTGAGCAAAGGGAACATCTTATACACATTCTGAACACCATAGAACCCATCGTAGCTAAGTTGCATCTTGCCGGCCTTCCCTTGTTTGGTAGTAACCAGGATAACGCCGTTGGCTGCACGTGCTCCATAAATAGCTGCCGAAGCCGCATCTTTCAATACGTCTATCGACTCAATATCAGAAGGGTTGAGGTTGTTGATGTCGCCACCGGGCACCCCGTCGATTACATAGAGCGGACTGGCATTGCCAATCGTACCCAAACCACGAACCACTACTTTAAAGTTCTCACCCGGTTGGCCGGAACTTTGCGTAATGTTGACACCGGGCGTTTGGCTCTGTAAAGCGCCCAAGGCCGAAGAAGTACTCAGCTTCTGAAGATCATCGCCGCTTACCTGAACTGTAGCGCCGGTTACCAATTTCTTTTTCTGTACGCCATAGCCCATTACGACTACTTCGTCCAAGGACTGGGAGTCTTCACGTAAATTAAAGTTATACGACTTGCCCCCCCCGTAACCTGCTGTGTTTGAGGGATAAAACCAATATACGAAACTTCAATTACAGATCCCACGGGAACAGTTAATTCAAAGTTACCATCTAAATCGGTAACCACTCCATTTGTAGAACCTTTTTGCACAACATTTACCCCTGTCAGAGGGAATCCATCGGCTTCCGAGGTTACTACTCCTTTCACTTTAACACTCGTCTGCGCCATTATCGAAAAGCAATTGAAAAGCAAGATAGCTGCAATAATCAGCGTTTGCGTTGGCTTTAAGATTAATCTTCGCAAAGAAAATGTCCAACATTTTTCTTTCATACAAAATGATTTAAAGTTGATAATTTAGTATTACATTCTTTTTTAACACACATAATTTATATATAAAAACACCTGCAAAGATACGAGTCTCAAAACGAATCATGGATTAAATTTGTTAACAAATAGGGGCTTCTTTGTTACCGAAGAGTATTTGTGAAAAAAGTACGAAAAAGTAGAAGATATAAAAAAACTATATATATTTGCGAAAGTAAAAAATCACTTTAGCCAGTGTAGACTGTGAATATATATAGTGTTGTTTAAATTAATTTTAATTCTTTACTTTTATGAAGAAAAAAAGTAGAACATTTCCTGCTAAGCTGCCTATGCGGTATATGCAGATGGTATTTGTTGCTGCCTTTATGCTTATGACTTGTTGGCCTGCCATGGCACAAAACGTCAGCATAAATGGTGTTGTTAAATCAGAGGCGGATGGAGAACCTCTGTTAGGTGTGAACATAATTCAAAAAGGAACGACCAATGGTACAGTAACCGACATAGACGGTAAATATACGTTAAGCGTTCCTGCCGGCTCGGTAATTGAAGCTTCTTACATCGGTTTTATCCTTCAAACACAACAAGTTATAGGGGGCAAACAATACAATTTTGATTTGCGCGAAGACTCCCAGTCATTAGACGAAGTAGTAGTTGTAGGTTATGGCGTTCAAAAGAAAAAGTTAGTAACCGGCGCTACCGTACAAGTAAGTGGTGACGACATCCAGAAGATGGCAACTAATAACGCATTGGCTGCCATGCAGAGTCAAACGCCCGGTGTACTTATCCAGGCGTCTTCCGGTCAGCCCGGTAGTGATTTTAAGGTGAGAATCCGTGGTACGGGTACTACCGGTAACTCTAATCCATTGTATATTGTAGACGGAATTCCGTCGGGCGATGGCAGTGGCGCTTTGAATAACCTGAACCCTTCGGATATCGAGAGTATAGACGTATTGAAAGATGCTGCATCTGCTGCTATTTATGGTGCGCGTGCTTCCAATGGTGTGATCTTGATTACAACCAAACAGGGTACGGCTTCTAAAGTACAGGTCAGCTATGACGGATTTGTAGGTCTGCAAACCATTTCCAAATTTGCCAGCACATTGGATGCCAAACAATATATGCAGATACAAGACGAACGGGTCGTGAATGAAGGTCTTCCTGCATTCAACTGGTCTGAACAAATTCCGAAATATCTGTTGGACAGAATCAATGGTGGATGGGGAGGAACCGACTGGCAAAAAGAAGCCTACGAACCGGCTCTTTCGCAGAACCATGCACTAAACATAACCGGCGGTAACAATATCTCCAAATTCTCTATCGGCGCTTCTTACAACATGCAAGAGTCTGTATTGGCACAAAAACAAATGGATCCCCAATTCAAGCGTTATACCTTCCGTATCAATTCCTCGCATGTCATCTTGAAAGGGAAAGATTTTGATGCTATTACGGTGGGAGAGAATTTGAACTACAACTACCGTTCTTCCGCAAATCAGATTGGCGGTGGAAGTAGAGGCGGCGCCATTTCTCAATTGATGAGAACTCCTCCGCTCATGCCGGTTTACGACCAGGACGGTAATTATTACGACCAGGACGACAAGTCCAGAGAAGGTTGGAATTTACAGGGTAGCCTTGCTAATCCATTTGTCGGTATAACTTCTACCAACAGTGCAACCAGAAACTATGAGCTAAATGCAAGCGCTTTTCTTGAAATTCAGCCGATTAAAGGTCTGAAATTGCGCTCTGTTTACGGATATAGATCAAGCAACTACATGACACATGGTCTGGAAATGGTCTATAAGGCTTCTACCACTCTTCAAAGGAATCTTGACCATGTTTATCAGAATGGAAACGCCGGGTATAGCCTTTCGTGGGAAAACACCATTAATTACACGTTCTTGCTGAATCAGCTACATTCCTTTGATGTATTAGTAGGTCAGTCCATTGAGCAATCAGGGTTTGGAGAAAGTATAAGCGCAGACGCCAACCGTGCTAAATTTCCCAATAATTTTGAACGCGCTTATATAGATAATACAAGCCCGACAAGCTTCTCTGAAAGATGGAATGGCGGTAGCCCTTATGGACAAGGTGCTATGGCTTCGTTCTTCGGGCGTGTCAATTACAACTACAAAGAAACGTATATGGCTTCCTTGATTATGCGTGCTGACGGTTCGTCAAACTTTGCCCGCGGCCACCGTTGGGGTTACTTCCCATCAGCATCCGTTGGTTGGGTAATTACCAATGAGGGATTTATGGAATCCGCACGCGACAAGGGACTTGATTTCTTGAAAATCCGCGCCAGTTGGGGGCAGAATGGTAACTCCCGTATTGATAATTTCCAATACCTCGCTACCGTAGCAATAGGCAGTGGGGGCGATGCCAATCAATATTACTTTGGCGACTCAAAGACCACTCCGACGTCGGGAGCTTATGCTGATATCCTCCCCAATCCGACTGTATCCTGGGAAACTTCAGAACAGACCGACTTGGGATTTGACGCACGTGTACTGAACTCTCGTTTGGGCATTAATTTCGACTGGTATCGGAAAGACACAAAAGACTGGTTGCTGCAAGCTCCTATGTTGGCCTCCTTCGGAACAGGCGCTCCCCAGGTTAATGGTGGTAGCGTACGTAATCAAGGTATAGAATTAGGCTTAAACTGGAACGACCGTGCAGGCGCTCTTACTTACCGGATATCGGCCAATGCTGCCTATAACCAGAATGAAGTGCTTTCTATTGCCAATACAGAAGGTATTATTCATGGAGGTACCAATATATTAAGCCAGGGAACAACGGAAATGTACCGCGCAGAGGTAGGTTTTCCCATCGGATACTTCTGGGGATATAAAACCGCAGGTGTATTCCAGAATCAGTCACAGATTGACGCCTATCAAGCATCCGGCAAGGGTCTGTTGTTTAATGCACAACCGGGCGACTTAATCTTTGTGGATACAAATCAAGACGGCGTGATTTCAGACTTGGACAAGGTACAGATTGGCGATCCGAATCCACATTGGACCGGTAGTTTATCTGTAAGTTTGGGTTACAAGGGATTTGACTTTTCAGTAACGGCCTACGGCAACTTTGGTATGCAGGTGGCTAAGTCGTACCGCGACTTTGCCGACAGCCCGTATCAAAACTTCACGACCGATATCCTTGGACGTTGGCACGGGGAAGGCACCTCCAATAAATTGCCGCGGCTCTTGTCGGGAAGTCATACGAACTGGCAGTATATCTCGGATATCTATATCCAGAATGCCGACTTTGTAAAGATTTCCAATGTCAGACTCGGTTACGACTTTAAGAAACTGCTTCCAAAAGTACCGGTAGGAAAACTGCAGTTGTATGCAACTGTACAGAATTTGCTGACCATAACCGGATACGACGGTATGGATCCTGAAGTAAGTTATGGAGCTAATGGTAATAATGGCGTTGGTAACTGGGCCAGTGGAATTGACTTGGGTATGTTCCCTGCGCAGCGAGTTTATCAGTTGGGTGTTAGTATTAACTTTTAATTGAACAATTTATGAAAAAAATAGTATATGTGGCAGCTCTTGCGTTTCTATGTATGAGTTGCGAAGATTTCTTAGACACGACAAACTTGACAAAATTTGATACGACAAGTTTTCCGAAAACGGCAGATGACGCCGCTAAGATGGTAACCGGTATATATTCTGAGCTTAGCCAGGGAATTGCCAGCCCTAGTCAAACGCTTTTCTTTGTAGGTGAATTAGCTTCCGACGACCGGTTCGGTGGTGGCGGTGAAAATGATAAGCACTTTATGGCCTACGATAAAATGATGCAAACTACGCCGGATCAATATTCGGCAATGTGGCGTACACGTTATGCCGGTATCTTCAGGGCTACGATGGCCATAAATACCCTTGCACAGACGAATCTTGATGCGACTGCCTTGAATACGTACTTGGGTGAGTCACATTTCCTACGTGCTTTCTATTTCAGTGAATTAGCGGAATTTTTTGGAGAGGTACCTCTGCCCATAACAACAGAAGCTATCAATCTGCCAAGAGCCGATATTGATTTGATATACGGGCATATTGCTTATGACTTGCAGGAAGCCATTAAATTGTTGCCCGACACGCCTTACAATTCAACCGTTTCCGGTCATGCTACCAAGTGGGCTGCCGAGTCTTTATTGGCACGTGTTTTCTTGTTCTATACCGGTTTCTATGGTAAATCCGATCTGCCTTTAGGCAATGGAGAAGGGGCAAATGCAGGCTCCATATCCAAACAACAAGTGATTGATGGGCTGAATGATGTAATTGCAAACAGTGGACATAGTTTGGTAGGCGAATTTCGCCAGTTATGGTCGTATTCGAACAGCGCTACGGCTCCTGAATATCCGTTTGTATCAGACTTGGTTGACAAAAATCAATTCTGGCTCAAAGACGTGCACGGAGAAACGGTATTCGCTGTTAAATACTCTGCTATAGCTTCTTGGTCGAATGGTAGCACCAACTATTCCAACCAATACTGCATCCACTTCGGATTACGCGCCGATAATGGAAACGAAAATACGTTCCCGTTCGGGGTAGGTTGGGGAGCCGGTCCGGTTAACTCTCAACTTTGGGACGAATGGAAGGCCACTGAACCCAATGACCCACGCAGGAAAGCTTCTATTCTCTGTGTTCTCGATGGATCTGACAGTGAAATACCCAAGGGACAGGAATATATTTGGGGCGCTGACAAGCAAATGGAAGAAACCGGATACTGGCAGAAGAAATATACTACGG
>BNTS01000093.1 GCA_025996775.1 Bacteroidia bacterium
GATTATCAAACAGTAAAAACAGAGTTGCTTATCCTTTTCAGGCGAATATTTTTATGAGCATCGTTTTTCTATGAAACCTGTATCGCCTCTGCCTCCGAATTGATTATCCGGCAATCGCCCAAAATGGCTCCGCTTTCAACAAGCTCCCTGTCCATGTCGGTTTTCATCCTGTAAACCTCTGCCCGTTTGTAGTGGTAGATTTCCTTTATTCTGCAATGGAACAGGATATTACTTTTCCGTAAAGCATTCAGCAAGCCTTGTGAGATATTCAAAAATTCGCAGGCTTCTTTACCCGTCATCCAATAATCCGTTTCGGAAAATTGGTATTTAACGTCTGCCAGCTGGTTTAACACCCGTCCCATCAATGAACGGAACAGGTTTTCTTCAATTAAAATGTAACTCATGATTCTGTATTGTTTTCGTTATTTTTATTGCCTTTCATGCAATCCTTATCGTCGAAATGGTTTTTGATGAATGCCAGCAACTCACTTTCTCTGTAATAGGTCTTGTGGTAAATAGTGTGGTAGGGAAGCTGTTTGAGCGTTCGATACCGTTGAAGCGTCCGCTTGCTGATATTGAGCAGCTGGCAAATATCCTGGTTATCCAGAAGGTGTTCACCCTTGGGCAGGCCGTATTGTTTCTTACCCCGGCTCTCACCCTTTTCCAAATGGTCGAAACGTTCCATGATGCGCCGCATCCATGTTTCAAAAACTTCTTTGTCTATATGCATAATAATTATTTATAAAATCCCGATGATGAAATAACTCTGGTTGGAAGGGTCTTTGAGGATAATCTCCTTTTCCCGCATAAACTTGATGTAACTTTTTGCCGTCCGCTCTTTTACGTCAAGCAATTCCTGCAACTGTTCGCATAATTCCACGTAGGTAAGGAATTGCTTTCGGGCGAAAATATCCCTCGCAATGGAAACCAACTCGTCTTCCTTGCGTTTTTCCTTGGCTTCCTTGGGTTTTTCGCCCAGGTAAGCGTGCATTCCGGCATCCTTGTCCCATGCAAATTGCATGATTGGGACGTCAAGCGGGCTGCCGTCACGCACTTTCAGGGCTTTAACCACCGATACGGCAGGGTCGTTATCCTGTTCGATGGAAAGGATGGCAGCCGCTTTGCGCTGCAACTCGCTGCCCAAATGCCCCCGGAGTTTTAATCCGTTGGGCACAAAATGCAATACCGTCACGATGCAGGTATTGTAAATTCCCGCCAAACGATACAGTTCCTCTATGACGGCGATGCTTTCCGCTTCGTCGTTGGCGGATTTTATCAGGTCGGCAATACCGTCAATCACAACCATTTGAATACCTTTATATTGATAATGGTGCCTGTCCATGCTTTGCACAATGGCTTGCAACCGTTCTTTGCGGGACATTCCGGTCAGGCTGTATGCCCGAAAATAATCGGGCTTGGCCAATCGTTTGCCGCGCCGCAGCAGATTGTTGATATTCTTGTAAATCTGCACTTCCGACTGTTCCGTATCATAAAAAAGCACGGCTTTTTCGTGCCGGTTTTCGCTGACTGTCACGCCAAGCATATCTATTTCCGTTCCCGGCTGCCTGACCGCTCCGGCAATCAAAGCGGCAACATAATTGCTTTTGCCGGTGCCTTCCCCGCCGGTCACACAGAGCAAATTGCCTTGCGTACCAAGCGGCACATCCCCGGTATAAATAATCATTTGTGCAACAGGCGGGGGATTGTTCAAATCGACTTCGCAGGATTTTAAAGCCGACATGGTTTCACTGTAAAGGGTATCCAACAGATGAATGAATAAATCTATCAAGTCGTCCGGCGTATTGCCGAGCCGGAAATAATCCGACACGTCTTTTTCCGCTTTTGTGCCGGAAAGAGGTAAAAGCAGCCTTTTTACTTCATAGGCGCTTAAATGTTGCACCTGTTTTTCAGAACTCTCCATTCCCGTTTTATCCATATCGAAAAGCAGGACGATATGTTTAAACCGGTAGGAGAGTTTGTGAATTGTTTCAAGCGGAATATTAGACGTTTCCGAATTAAAGCAGATGGCATGGAAACTGTGGGCGGCAAGCGCCATTACATCCTTTTCGCCGCCGGTAATAAAAAGCAAATCGCCTTTGGCGGGTAATTGCTCCAGTCCGAAACAGGCATGTTCAGGAATATTGCCTGCCTGCAAAAACCGTATCTCCGACATCGGGCGATAGATTTTAATATATTGTTTCCTGACGTAGCCATACACCGGCTCCTTTTCGGAAGAAAGGAAATAAAACGGTTTTTCGTCTTTGTTTTCGCTGTCGAAACGGCTCAATGAAGATACATGGAAATTTTGGAGCACTTTTTCAGTGATGCCGTACTGTTTCCACCAGGCAAGTTCCGGCACCGAAAATTGTTTTTGCACGACAGTATAGGGACGTGATTTCCGGACAGGCACAGTCGGCTGTGCAACCGGCAGCTGCCGTACTGCTTTCACTACCGGATGATAATCGTTGTCGCCTGATAACCCCAAATGCAATTCATGGTTGATTGTTTCCATGATTTGAACAAAATCTTTCGTACAATCCAGTCCGGTCAATTTGCCGACAAAGGCAAAGCAATCGCCCGAACAGTCATCGTTACCAAAATCTTTCAAGCGGTAACAGTCGTGTTTCCGGTCAAGGAAAATATTGCAGGAGGCATGTTTATCCTCATAGAGGGGGTTCAGGAAATTTTTTCCCGTCTGAAAAGGGACAGGAATAAAATGCCGGAACACGGAGAGGCCTTTGTCCGTTGCTCTTAGTATAGTTTCTTTATTTAATCCCATTTTGAAGCATGTAATTTCGGCGAAACTCCGCTAAATTCCTGGGTTCGCACGTGATTAACCGTTCATTCAATCCCCTTTCAATCTCTGAAAACTTGTACAGGCATTTCCCACGAAGGACAGTATAGCTGATTAAATTTTCTTTCCGTAGCCGTTGCAGCGTTTTTGTACTGATACGGAGAAGGTCGGCGACTTCAAGACTGTCCAGCCAGATTTCTTCTTCCTTGTCCGGAGCGGTTTCTTTTTTCAAAACAAAGTCGGCAATCCTTTCAATTTTTGTTATCAAATCTTTGTATGCCTTGCTGTCAAATGTTATCACTTCCATCATTTGTAAATTTTTGACAAAGGTCTATAACGTGGCAAAATAGATTTGCATAGTATGTATATAGTATGTATTGATTTTTCGTTTCAAATTATTGTGTAAAAGCAATTTACCTCAAATGTTAAAGTTTGTCTCCATTTTTATGGATAATAAAAACACGATTGCTATATTGTTGTTTTGTAGCTGTTTATAGTGATTTTTAAGGCTGTTTCACGTGTGCCGGGAATACATACTTCGATATAGTTGTGCTTTTAAGTGTATGTTAATTAGTAAGATAAAGAACAAAACCTGAAAAAATAAAATTCATCCTTTTATTTTTTCAGGTTTTTCAGGCTGTTGGTTGTTTATCCGGATTTCTTTGTGCAAGGTGCAAGCCTATTTATATAATAGGCTTGCACCTTGCACAAAGAAAATAATTTATTTATTATCAAATATTTGGTGGTGTAAAATATAATGCTTAGATTTGAACCCGAAAGCTATGACGGACTAAGACGGACAAATTGATACATTCTAAGGTCAAAAAAGTGCGTTACAAATTCGTTACAGAGGAATTTCACGAAGTATATAACATATTGATTTATACGGAAATATGGATGGTTAGTTCTTACCCCGTCCATACCGCAAACAAGACTGATTATCAGTTAGTTGCAAAACCAACACCCAATTTTACACCCAAGAATGTAAAATTGGGTGTTTTGTTTTTATCTATTTTAGCAATTCTTTGGGATACCCCAAAGCAGATAATAGAATTTGATAAAACCATTTTTTAAACCAAGGCAAGATATTTCCGAGTTGGCTAATACCAATCAATGCTGTTATTTTTATTATTGAACCTATCTTGTCGAACAAAAACTTTATTTCAGGTTCTGCAGAAATCACTTCGTAAATGATATATATTAAAAGAGCAAGAATAACAGTTTGAATTAACCATGCCAAAATTTTGATTCTCTTTGTGAATTTCGTTTCAAATGTTTTTAAGAGTTGGTTTTCGTTTCTATCAGGCAACGTTTTTAATTCAATTATTTGATTATAAGATAATAAAAAACAAATAATTGCAAAATCATTCTTGTCTTGAAAAAGTTGGTCATATGCGTTTATAGTTGCAAATGTTTCATTTGCAAAATCAGAAGAAATCTTATTCTGGTCAATCAAATGGAAATACATAAAAACAATACTTTTAATGTTTTCGCTATGATTAAAATTTCCGTTCAAGATATTTTCAAAGGTAATTGTAATTTTATTCTTCGTTCGAGTAGAAATGACACTTTTTATCCATACTCTATCACAATCAAATTTTACAACACCAATTATTATGCTGAAAATCAAAAAATCGTCGTGAACAAAAGGTGGTGGATTGTCTTTACTTGGATTACTTTTGTTCTTCTTATTAAAAAATTCCACAAACTTATTTTTATCATTTGTTTGAATTGCAGTAGTAATCTCGTAATAAATTTTATCTGTATCTGAAATTTGCAAGTCGTCGTTTGGAAAACAAACGATTTGTCCACTCAACATATTATTGAGTGCAGACAATTTAGGAGTAGTTCCAATCCTTTGACTATATGTCAGTTTTTCTTCTAAAGAAACCATTTCTTTTTCTTTAATCCGTAATTTAACTTGTCAGAATCCCACCCCGGCACATTTTTTAATTTACTCAACAATTTGGCTATCAATGAAGAATAAAGCATTGTGGCAGGTTGTTCGCCGGCTAAAAAGCTTCGCCAAGACAAATAAGTAAACGAAAAAATCTGTTGTGTTATGTATGACAAATCATAAAACAGATAATCATTTAATTCCTTGTCATGATATTTATGCTGTGGCGTTCTAATTTTGATTTGTATAGGATTACTCATTCCATGTTTAGCCGTTTTTAATTCAGATACACCTAACATTTGAATCAGGGAAGTTTCCGAATCAAGAAAAATATTTGTGGCTCTATTCGGAATAAATTCCCCCATGAGATTGTTAAATTTCTGAATACCATTTTGATTGGTGTCAAAAATCAAATTTGGGTGTGTCTTACTAATCGTAACGAATGCAAATTTTATACTATAATCAGGTATATCCTTAATAAGTTGGGTAATAACATCAAATTCGATATCCTTAATGGGTTTGAAAATGTGAAAAATTAATCTGATTGTATCTCCACTCTGCCAACCTTGCTCTTTTGATAATCTGTCAATTGAATTTTTTAAACTTCTGAGAAGTTCCTGAAAATAACTGTCAAAAGGTACATCCTTAACTTTATCGCCCAGCAAATATTGTCCATCGCTTGATAAAAATGTAGTTATTCCAACAACTCTGTTTTGTTCTGCGCCCTTGTATTGATTTGCACGAAACCAAGTGTGTCCAATTCCAACTATAATTTCCCTATCTACAGAGCGTTGAGAAGGCAAGACCCAAGGTGTACCACCTAATTTTGCATAAATCTGCAAAACCATAGAGTTTAGAATGTATTCGTCATATCGTTTGACTTTTTCAGAAGTTACGAATTGTACGGGAATTTCAAGAGATAATAATTTTGCCTTAATTTTATAATATGGATTATCTGCATCTTTATGTTTTCTAAATTCTGCTGGAATTTCAATAATTGCCAAATGGGGTTTTATTTCATCGTAAGCACTTATTACATTAAGATAATCATTCAAAATAAAATTCTGAATTTCTTTAATATCAAAGACAATATCCTGTAAATCATATTTCTTTAACAATCCCTTTTTAAAATATCTGGACTGTGGCATTCCATCTTTCAAACTTGACAGAAAATGTGTAAAGTTTCCACGGTTACTGCCTTTACACAGGCAAAGGACACTTGGCGTTTTTATATCAAAAGTTATACTGTCATACGGACCAAAACTTGTTAAACCTAAATCCGGATATGTATGTGTTTTTGTTACTGCGGCATCAAAAATAAATGTTGGTGGTTTTAAGGCTAATGTGTTTTCGGAAAAGGTAAATGGAGATTCATCAACTGTAAAGCAAAAACCATCTTTGTTTTGAAATAAAACAGGTTGCCCTTTTTCTGAAAATAAGGATTTTGCAATGCTTGTAATTTCATTATAGAGTTTCTTTGCATTGTAAATTTCAGAACGTTTTGCTTCAATTAAATTTAAAATTTCATCGCTTTTTTCTTGAGATAATGCAAATGATAAATAGTTTCCTATATTGAACTTCGTTTTTCTAATAAACAATTTGTCTAACGGATAATCTTTGTAGCCTTCATTCGTTTCAACAGTTGCGGTATTTCCGTTAATTGCTTTGATTGTGCCAACTAATTCTTCGTTTGGAGCAAGAATGTTCTGTAATCCCGCCAATATTTCTGCGTGTAGCACTTCAATATTGATAAGATTGTAATTTTCTTCATTCAATTCTGCACAAGATTTGTTAAAAATCCAATTTCGGGCAATATTAACTACAAATCCAAATCGCTTTGTCTTGTCAATATTCGTCATTCTTAGTTGAACTTCAATGAGTTTCTTATATGCAATTTTGTTTTGAAAATTGCTTGGCAAAGCATTATAAATTACATCATCTTTAGTTTGTCCTGAAAAAAATCTAAATGGATAAAAATCAACAGGAGTGTATTTAGGAAATCTCTCTTTAAATGTTCTAAAAAAGATATGCTTGATTAAAGAGGCTGTTATTTCATTGTCTGCAAACACATCTTTTTCAACGATATTTCCAATCACAATATTCTCATTTTCATCTTTATTGGAAATGTAGATTGCATCGCCATTTCTGAAAAATGAGTGTGTGGAATTATATTGTTTACGTAACTCGACAAGCCTATCATCAGTATAATTTTCAGTACTGATTTGATACTTTTCAAAATCTATATTTATAGGAAAATAATTTAACTGCATATATCATTAATTATTATCATCTGTCCTGCATTGAAACCCTATCATCTACCGAAGTTGTAAGCAATGAATAGATACCATCTAATAGTTTTTCGTCTATTCTAAAACTTCGTAATATCGTTTTATCAAAATTGATTCTATCTTGCTTTTGAACTTCGGCAAAAATAGTTTCAATTTCACGATACTTTAACGGCTGAAAAGCTGTTAGAATATCTGTTTTTTGCTGTTCTGAAAGCAAATCAGGATTCAAAATGCGAAGTTGCTTTAAGTAATTTGCATTCAGGTCTAATGCGCCTAAATTGCGTGAAGTTCCACGCATTTCAAGTGTTAGAAATGTAATTGCGGAATTGAGCAAAGCTGCGATTAATTCTACATTATAACTTTCATTCACTCTCATTGCTATAAGCCGTTGGTCGATAGTAAACGGCGTATTTGAGAATGAGAAAAAGAAACGCTCATACGGATTTATTGCGGTTACAATACTTGCCTGTTTCGGTCGCAAGGAATACCAAAATGGACGATGCCCAGCACAGGCTTGTTGAATAGTTTGAGTGCCATTTGTGTTTTGCGCTTTCTCAAACTTCCGAATCCAAGATTTTGCACCATTAGGTAGTTGTTCTAATGGCGTTGAACAAACAAAAAGTTTGAAATTATAATTGCCATCAAATTCTATTTGTTGTAATTCTGTCGGGCTTTTTATGTACGGAACTAAACAGGCATTTTCAATTCCCGAAGCAATTACATCTCTTTCAGGTACAACAAACATATCATTCCATCCAGTACGTTCTCCTCTGAAAACTTCAATTACTTGCGGATATAGTTGAGTAAGTGAAGCATCAAAACTTTCAAATAAATTGGCTGATACAAAATACTTTGACCAATTATCTTTACGTTCAATAGATTCCAAAAGTTTCTGTTTCGGTACAATGCAAACCTCTATTTTATCGTGTTCGTTCCTGTATAAATCGCTGAAAGTATTGTCTTTTTTCCACTTTGGATTATGGACATTATCGCAATTATCAATCTCAGTATAAAACTCCTCTATTTGAGAAAGTTGTCGATTTATATCATCTTGCGTAAAACGTTCTTCTAACTTGAAATTGACCGTTACAAATTTTGTAGGCTCATCACTTATTCCTTTTTGTAAAACCGTATAAATCGTTGAAACTTGGGAATCTGAAAACCAATGTTCAGCATTGCTTTTGACTATGTACTTGATATGGAAATTGTCAAGCAGGAATTTCTTGAACTGAGAACCGTATTCCTTTCCAAGCCAAGCATTTGAAGTGATTGCTGCCAAATGTCCGCTGTTTTTCAAAAAGTGTATTGAATTATAAACGCAATAGGTAAAATAGTCGGAACGTTCATTGAT
Source organism: Bacteroidia bacterium (assembly GCA_025996775.1). Taxonomy (GTDB): domain Bacteria; phylum Bacteroidota; class Bacteroidia; order Bacteroidales; family Tannerellaceae; genus DFXE01. Next base: position 8,331 of record BNTS01000093.1, read on the forward strand.
TTTGAATGAGTTATCTTTCAAAAACGCTTGCTGTTGTGCTTCAAATTTTCCCCTGAAAAATGCGGTCAAAACTTCATTCGGAATATCTTCCTGCTGTATAAAAGGGAAATTACTCGCGATAGCATCAAATTGAGGGATTGGCAATTCAATGTGTTTTTTATAATCTCGTGAATCAGGAAAACATACAGCATCCCCAACATTCAGATTGAAAAAATCGTCGCGCGTTACTCGCGGAAAATTATCAATCTGCGTTACATTCTGCTTATACAGGTTGATAACTGAAAGTATTGCAGGAAAATGGGATACATCATTACCCCAAATATGGTTTAGCAATTCGGAATGACTTGTGTTTCCGTGATAGCTCAGGGTTTTATAAAACGCATTCAAGAATGTGCCTGTTCCCGAAGTCGGGTCAAATAAATAATCCTGATTGGTTTGTACCGCTGGAAACGTAACAAGGTTTGCCAATGTCTCAGGCGTAAAGTACTGCCCGAATTTCTGTTTTTCTTCCTTTGGTACAAGATTTTCAAGCACATTTCCTATTACTTCCACAGGCAACACTCTAAAATCAAATTCGGTAAATACCTGAATAAGACTAAACAATGTGTTATTTGTAACTTCGGAATATTCAATATCATCGGTAAAGTATGGCTTAAATATTGCCTGATAATCAATTGCTTTTGCCTTGTCAAAGTACGAAAATAAAGTTGTCTTTATATTTGACACTTCCTTTATGTCGATATTGTCCAACTCTCCGCTTAAATTTTCACACAAAGTAAGATAGAACAGTGTTTTACCGATAAGATTGTAGAAAGTAAATTTTGCTAAAACCTGTTCAGGCACAACATTTTCGGCTCTTCTGGAAGAGGATGCTAAAATTTTCAGCGTGGAACTTTCATATATTTTCCATTGATTGAACTCTTTGCGAAATCCTGCATCTTTGCCTTTACTTGCAATAATTGCAGATTGAAATTGAGGAATGATTATATTGGATGCTTTATGAACGGCTTTAATAATGTTTCCTGTGATATTTATGGCAGGCTTTAATTCGCCGTTCAAATACAGTTGTTCGAGGTCATGCAACAATTCGATGGCGCGTTGTCGTAATAATGGCTCATTCTGTCCGAATTTAATCGGGTCGGCAAGGTCATCACGAGTTGTTATTGTTCGTTCTTTGGGATATTCTTTGATTTTTGTAAGCGATTCAACAGCGTAATCATCAGTATTGATTTTCCAAATAACGGCTTGAGCGCCATTCCAAGTAACAAAAGAATCGGATTTTAACTTTTTGGCTTTTTCCAAAGCGTTTTCGAGCATGACCGCATCAGCAACAGCCGTATCTGGAAATTTCAACTCCCAACCGTTGAATATGATACCTGAAACTTTATCGGTAAATAAAAGTATATCAGGAAATTTCGTTCTTCCCGATTCCATCTTTACACCTGTATCGTTGGTGGCATCTTCAAAAACGGTTGTACCGCTCTCTATTGCGTATTTAATCCAACTGATTAATTGCCCAGCCCAATCTCTTTCGTTCCTTTTCATAGTCATAATGCACCTACTTTTTCAAATGATTGTCCAAAAAAATCTAATGAGGGATTCGGAATGATTTGTCTTTTAACCCGTTGTTTTGTTTCCATTATTCTCTCATTGCAAACTGCAATATAGTCAATTGGCTGTACCTTATGTAAAAGCACATCCTCATTTTTCTCAATACCAATATACTGCCTGTCTTCTAAAAGCGCGGAAAGCAAAAAACTACCGCTACCACAAGCATTGTCTAAAACCACATCACCCTGATTGGTAAATGTTCTAACTAAATATCTGCCTAACTCAATCGGTTTTTGTGTCGGATGGTAAACTTTGCCTTCAGATTCAGCCGTTTTAAAATAGACAAAATCCTCTATTGTTGGTTGTTCCGCAAAGCAAACCACATCATTGGGGTATCGTTCCCCTTCGCTTTTTACATGGCGCGGCTTGAAATCTCCATAACTGCCCGTATATTGGTCTTTTCTAAAACCTTTGTCATACGCTTCCCCGTTTGTCATTTGAGGGTTATAGGTTGGCTGTTGCTTATAAAAGATACAAATATCTTCATGCTTGCGCAATGGTTGTTTCTTGGCATTGAGGAAATTAGTTGATTTGGACTTTATCCAAACTATTTTATACTTAAACCATTCCTCGTTGCTCATTATCAACTTTGCGGTAAATAAACCTTGTGATGTTAAGGCAATTACACCGTCATCTTTAATAATGCGCGTGTATTCTTTCCAAAGTTTTGGCAAATCAATCACGGAATCCCATTTGTTTTGCGTTGTGCCATAAGGCAAATCGCAAAGAATCATATTAATTGACTTATCGGGGATGTTTGGCATTACATCCAAACAGTCGCCCTGAATGACTTGGTTTGTATAATTATCTATATTCATTTTTCAAACAATTGATTGATTTTCTTAAATACCTTTTCAAAATTATCCAAAGTTTCTGAACTTAAATCATCTTTCTTAATTCCTTGTTTGACAAACTCGTTTGTAGGTCGATAATGATTAAACCGCTCTTTACTTATGTGTTTGTTAATTTGGATAATAATTTGCTTAATATCTTGATTCAAATCAGTAAGTTTAATATCGGAATATTCTGTAAAAGCAGAATTAAACAAATTCAAATAATCTTGTTTTGTAAACAAATCTTCGAGGTCTGCTTGGTCGTACGTTTCTAAAAATTCATCAAAGAAATGAATTTTGTTTTTCTGAATTATTTTGTCAGCAATCAGATTTTCCATTTTTGCTTTACCTGTCGGGTCTGTATATGAATCAAGCAGACACACTATTTCTAATTGCGAGCCGCGAAGTAATGAAATAAATGTCGCAACTTTTTCTAATCCGCCTGTTGGGACAATTGTAACATCACTTCTTAATCCATCTCTATTTTCGGACTCTAAAATACCAGATATAGCCGTCAAAATTACTAAATCAGAAACACCTTCTACCAACAAATTCTTTTTAGAAATAAATAAATTCTGTGCAATGTCATATCCTAATGCCGCTTGCAATGGGAATAGCGTATTTGGGTCTTTTTCCTGCACACTATCAGAAATTACAGAGCCTTTGTCGGTTTCTAAAACAGTTCTCACTCGTTGCAGTTTATCAGAAGTAATCATAAATGGAGAGTGAGTTGTATAAATAATCTGATAATTTTGGGACAAATCCTCTAAAAACCGCAATAAATCTGCTTGTGCAGAGGCGTGAAGATTTAATCCGGGTTCGTCAAGTAATAAGATATAATTAGAGTTTTGGTCTTCTTGAATCTTTTTAAACCATACAAGAAAAGAGAAAAACCAATTAAACCCTTTACTTCTATTTCTTAAGGGCAAAGAAACGCCTTTGTTTTTTACGCGAATATCTAATATATGTTCTACAATTCTTGTATTATTACGATTATCAGTTTGTTCCTTTTTGTCAATCTGAAATGTAATATTCAAGTTTTTGTTCGTCTGCCAATACTTAAATAATTCCCCTGATATTATGGCTTCCGTTGCTTCCAATTCAGCAATAAAATCCTCGAAATTAGTTGCTCTAATAATATCATCTGTATTTATATCGGCTAATTCAAATAATGCTTTCGCTGTCTTGTATTCGTTGTCTGTCAAATTCTGATTATTCAATTGTTCTATGCTAATTCTCGAAGGTAGAGAGTAGTATTCATCATAGTACAAATATTTAGGAATTTTAGGTGCAACCAAAACTCTATAAACATATTCGCCAATTGGGTCGTATGTCCAACTATCTTTATTTTCAAAATAAGGAGCTAATGACTTTATTCCTGAAACATATTTCTCATCGGTGTATTCTTTTTGTAAAGAGTCCAAATCGGTTTTATTCTTTACTTTCAATAGTTTTTCATTAATAGTGTCGCTTGTTATACCAAGCTCTTTTGTTTTGTATTCAACAAATTTCTTACTATCAACAGAAATGTTTATTGTTTTACGGTTGTCATATTTTGTAGTTAGAGAAAAAGTTGTTGATTTTAATATTCCTTTCCCCATTTCTTTTTCGATAAATTGCAACAATGCAGCATCTATCTCATAAACACAAGTAATTGCTTCTGGATTTTCACCATTTTTTTCCATACGCTTTTTATCTTTGCGTGGATAATCATGTGTGGCATTGAATTTAAAATCTTCATCATCTTGAAAATAATGAGTTTTGGCAATAGATTCTAATGCCGAAGTTTTTCCCGATTCATTCATTCCGACAAGAATAGTTATATCATTTTCCAAATCAAATTTTTGTTCGGATTCGAATGATTTATATTTGTGGATTGTTACTTCTTTTAGTCTCATATCTTTTGAGTTTTATTGTATTTCACTTTTTCCTCTGCAACTTTTAGCGCTTCGATACCCAATTGTTCATCAGCTATTTCATAAACAAGTTTATCAGAAAGCCATGCTATTAACAAATCATCTACTTTAACATTGAAATATTCTGCAAGTTTAATAATCTGTTCGCGTGATGCCTTCCGTTGTCCGCGCTCTATCCTACTCATTATGGCAGGGTCAATATCAAGGTATGCAGCAACCGTCCGCAAAGGTAATTGCTTGTTTTCCCGTAATTCTCTTAATGTTTCACCTAAGTTTTTCATCCTGATAAAAATATTCTTGACAATTTTCAGCAAAGATACGAATAGTTTTGTTGATTTCCATGTGACAATGTCCCAAAAGTTATCAACTACATCTTAACTCCCTTATTTTTATTTACTTCTGGTCTCTTGCCAATGTCGTACTTCTGCTGAACTTCCTGATATTTTTCTCTAAACCAATCCAAAATATTTATACCATTGAGGGTTAAGCGTAATTTGTTTGAGTTATCCTGTTCTTTGTCGATTTTTAGGTTTATGTTTTCTGCCGTAAATTTTTGATTGTGTTCGGGCGAAAAGAAAGAAAAGGATTTAGCCGTCAGACTTTTGCCCGAAAATAGCATTTTAATGTATTCAATGCCAATCCCTATTTTCTTGCATAATTCCGCTATCCGCAAATTTTCTTTCATCATCGGGAACAATTCGTGAATCAAATTCAGTTCTTTCTGCACCTTGTATGGCTCGTAATCTTGATGGGCGGTCTTTAGTTTGGTTTCAATTGTGGCTAATTCCTTATTCTTTTGTCGGATATGTTCGTCCATTGCAAGAAATTTTTCTTGCGCTTCATCTTTCTGGTCGTACATGTCGCGGACTTTCCCGTAAACTTCCTGCTTTTGTTCCGTCAAATCCTCAATGTCTTCTTTCAATGTTTCGTTTTGAATATGTAAATCCCTGTAAAACTGTTGTGTGGATACATGTCGTGCCTCTGAACCTTCAATACCTCGTTGCAATCCGTATTTGTTCATCGCTTCGGCGTAACTGTCCTGATAGGCTTTCAGTTTATCCCTTGCCATCACATCATCGGCACACAGGCGGGCGGAATTTGCAGGTTTCTTTTTGTATTTCTTCTTGTCATTATCCTTTTCCGCTTTGGTTTTTCTCCGTTCGCCTTGTACAATCGGGACTACGGTTGCGTGAATGTGAGGTGTCTTTTCGTCCAAATGCAAAACGGCTGAAACAAGATTTTTCGTACCGAATGTCTTCCGAAGCCAATCTACATTGTCTTTACACCAATCATCAAGTAGCCCTGCTTCTGCTACCTGTTTCATTTCTTCGGGACTTCCCGAAAGCATGATGCGAATTGCCCGCACTTGATTATGGCTAATCTTGCGTTTGATACCTGCGTTCTCTATACGATGTCGAATCGCTTCCGTGCGGTTCTTCACTTCATTGGGAAAAGTAAGCAGTTCCCGATTCAGGTACGAACGGTTTTTATCCGCATTTTTCGGTTCGATAGTCCGCTCAATGTGTGCGGACATGGCAGCATCGTTGCCCGATGCCTTGTCTAAATGAAGTACTGCATATCCCATTTTGATTGATTTTACTGTTAAAATTTGATTGGAAATTTTTAGCCGACTTCCTCAAAGGAAGTCCTCAGGGAGATTCCAAAGGGGGAACGCCTTTGGCTTATTGGGGCATTTTTAGCGTTACGGAGTAATGCGTAAAGAAAATGCCCTAATAAGCTACGTCATTTTCCAAAATGACCTTTGGCGTGTTAGCCCTAAAGTTTGAATCCTTTACAAACCTGCTTCTTGAGAAGCAGCTTTTCCCCGCGCAAATAATCGTTCAAGTCCTTATAGTCTGCAAACTGTGTCGAGCGATTATACACAGTCAAATTTGCTGACTTGATTAACTCTGTCGCCTTTCTTCCTGCATCATCGTTATCCAGATAGGTGTAAATCTCCCTGTGAGTTTTCAGAAAATTAATCGCCTTTTCGGTGTTTGCTGTGGAATTGAGAACGGCGACATCGTGCTTTGTTCGTTCGATTTTCTGTATTGTCAAATACGAAAGAAAATCCCAGAAGCCCTCAAAAACCAGACAACTGTCTTTCTCGTTTTGGAAAGTCGTTATTTCTTTCGGCGAGATACAACTTTTGAAACTTGGAGGGCTGTTCAATTCATATCCGCCTTTATCATTCCTGAACCCAACGGAAAAGAATTGTCCACTTTGGTTTTGGTAGTGGATTTCTCGGCAATAGAGGTTTGCCAAATCAAGATTGATTTTCCGATTATGCACATATTCTATCAATTTTGGGTGGGCTATTGGACGAATATCTGTAATGATGGTTGTTGGATTATCCTGCAAAATATTTTTGCTTTGGGAAAAAGAAAAATTGGGTTGAATATTGGCAAGATTGCGTAAAGCCTGTAAATAATAATTGAAAAGTAGTCCACTTAGTAATTGAAAAGTATCCCACTAAGTGTCTCGTTGTAGAGTTGGTAAAGATATTTACTATTCATTAGACTGCAACATTTTTTGAGTTTCTTTAACA
>BNTS01000094.1 GCA_025996775.1 Bacteroidia bacterium
TTGCTGGAAGATTATTTTCACAGTTTGCGCGCAGAGGCTACATTGGCTTATCTTGAAACCTTGAAGCAGAACGAACTGTACAAAGTAAAACAAGACTCCTACGAGCAGATTAACTTATTGGCAGTTGCCGATAGTGTGAAGTTTAGTCTGGGCGATATAGGCGAGATGGACGCGCTGCAAGCCAAACTCGAAGCAGGTGTGGCCTACAACGACCTCATGCAGGCGGAAACCGAATTAAAGAACGTCTACTCATCGCTCGATTTATGGGTAGGTGTTTTTAACGGTGATATCCACTATATGCCACTCGGCGATCTTCGCCTTACTCCCCGCGAGTTCAATACGGCGCAATTGTTGCAAACAGCCCTGGGCAACCGTGCTGACCTGGCTGCTGCTCTCAAGAATGTAGACGTAGCCCATAAAGCCTTGAAGGTAACTAAGCGCGAACGGAATACCGATGTGGACGTAGCCCTGGGATACAACTATAATACCGAAGTGAAGAACGAGATAGCCCCTGCTCCGAAGTTCAACGGCGTAACGCTGGGTGTATCCATCCCCCTCAAGATATCGAATACCAACAAGGGAGCTGTCCATGCCGCCGAGTTCCGTGCCCGCCAAGCTGAGTTGAACTACGAGCAAGCCCGGATTGAAGTGCAAAACTCTGTGATGCAGAACCTCCGCCAGTATCTTTCCCTTGAGGAACAAGTACGCCGTTACGATAACGGCCTCATTCGGGATGCCAAGTCCGTAATTGAGGGAAAGAGATACAGCTACCTCCGTGGTGAAACTTCCCTCCTCGAAGTTCTCGACGCGCAACGTACCTACAATGACGTCGCCACTTCCTACATCGAAACGCTGTATAACACAATAGCCGCCCTCGTCGCCTTAGAGCGCAGCGCCGGCATCTGGGACATCACAATTACAGGCTCCGATTATTAATTTTCTTCTATGTCGCTCATATCTGTTATATAATTGTTTGGGTGCAAGATGCAATAATTATACTGGGTAAATTGTTTTGATGTAAAATATGTGTATATTTGTCTCTCCAAAATAACTGAAATATGCTATATGCTGAAAGAAAGCAGATTATAGAGTTAATTAAAAAAGAAGTTGTTCCTGCCATAGGATGTACAGAACCGGTTGCCGTAGCCTTTGCTGTAGCCAAAGCAACAGAAACTTTAGGCGCTATTCCCACCCAAATTAGTGTTTGTTTATCTGCCAATGTATTGAAAAATGCAATGGGTGTAGGTATTCCCGGAACAGGGATGATTGGTTTGCCGATAGCGGTTGCCTTGGGTGCCTTGATTGGCAAAAGCGAATACCAGTTGGAGGTATTGAAAGATATCACCCCTGAATCGCTGGAAGCCGGTAAACAAATGATTGCCGATAAACAAATAGCGATATCACTGAAAGAAGATGCTCCGGATAAACTGTATATTGAAGTGGTTTGCTCGAAAGGAGAAGAGTCGGCTAAGGTAATTGTCTCAAACGAACATACGCATATTATATCTGTCGAGAAAAACAGAAAAGTTCTTTTTGAAGAAGCGGCAGTTTCCGCTTCAGAAGAAACCACCGACTCACCGATACTTTCGATGGAAAAAGTCTATCAGTTTGCGATGGAAACTCCCCTCGACGAAATCCGTTTCATCCTTGAATCGGTACGATTGAATAAATCAGCTTCTCTTTCTTCTTTTAAGCACGACTACGGCCATACGCTTGGAAAGATCATGATCAAGTCTTACGAAACAGGCATTATGGGAAACAGTATGTTACCCAAAATAATGGCCTATACCTCTGCTGCTTGCGATGCTCGTATGGCGGGCGCTATGATTCCCGTGATGACCAATTCCGGCAGTGGTAATCAAGGTATCACAGCTACTCTACCGGTGGCAGTATATGCCGAAGATACCGGAAAATCGGAAGAGTCCCTGATGCGTGCTTTGACGTTGAGTCATTTGACGGTCATATACATCAAACAAAGCCTGGGGCGACTTTCAGCTTTATGTGGTTGCGTAGTGGCATCAACTGGGTCGGCCTGTGGAATCACATATCTGATGGGTGGAGGCTACGAAGAAGTAACATTTGCCGTCAAAAACATGATAGCCAATCTGGCCGGTGTGATATGCGACGGCGCCAAACCCAGTTGTTCGCTGAAAGTATCCAGCAGCGTAGGTACAGCCTTATTTTCAGCCATGATGGCCATGGAAGGCAAATATGTTACCGCAGTTGAAGGAATCATAGCCGACGATGTCGATCAATCCATCCGCAATCTAACGAAACTTGCCAACCAAGGCATGACCCAAACCGACAAAGTAGTCCTCGACATCATGACCCACAAATAAATAACGTTTGTAGAGACGTGGGCGTAGTTCCACCGTAGTAATATACAATCATCAGATACTTTTTCTACTCTCTGAATCACTGTAAGCCCAGTTTTTACAAAACCGGGTTTACAGTTCCTATGTTTGTAAAGTGAAGTGAAGTTGAAAAGGATCCCAAAAGGGGTACGGTTTAGAGCGGGAAGTATGTCTCTTTTTGCTTTTTTCTGTCTTTAGCATCCAGACAATATAGAAGCAAAAAACCCTACAAGTCATTGAACTTGTAGGGTTTGTCTTACTTTTGGCTTCTTTTGTCAGCCTTTCAGCGGAGAGATAGGGATTCGAACCCCAGGAACCTCTCAGTTCAACGGTTTTCAAGACCGCCGCAATCGACCACTCTGCCATCTCTCCAGTCTGCAATCGTTTTTGATTACGGGGACAAAGGTAGATGTTTTTTCTTTACTTCCTACTGTTTTTGGAAGTTTTTTCTTTGTCCGCTTTCCAATTCTTTACTCTTTTACTTCCAAACGGGAGCCGACGGAGGCTACTATGCTGCGATAGTAGGTTTCGTCGTAGCCGGGAAAGTCTGGGGATTCGGGCTGGCCGTAAGGGTTACGTTTGAATTCGCCGTTTTCTTCTTTTTTCACGTTGCCGTCGATGTATTTCACTAAAAGATACTCTCCTAATTTCTTCCAGCGCTCTGTGGCTTGGTCGGCTGTGCTTGTGCTGAACCATGTCAGGAATTTACGTGCTTCGGCCGGACTTTTGGTCAGTAGCTCCTGTGCGGCTTTATCAATGGCAGGAATGGTTTCTTTATAGCTGTTTTCTAACTCTTGTTGTACTTTGCGAATGTCTTGAATCATGAAGCTGTATTTGCTATAGGCCATATTGGCAACCCAGTTATGAATCCAAAAGGCTGATGTCCATGAGAAGTTGTACATATCGCCATTGCCTACCCGGTAACATTCCGGTGATGCAAGCATGGAACTGTAGAGGGGGGTGAATACGGCCATATCGGCATCGTCTACGCCAAACCACAGGATACCGCCTATTTCGTCGGGCAGCCAGCTACGCATTTGAGGGGTAATGATGAAACCTGTTTGCTGCGTTGCAATGGCACGTTCGTTCAGGTAGGTCTTACCATCTACTTTGAAATTCATTGGACGCCAACGGTAGGGCACTTTGTAAGGGCCTGCTCCGACATCTTTAGTCATATCCAAGTCGGTGCCTTCATAATGGTCACGCATACAGTTTTGCACGTCTTGTACAGACAATTTTCTGTCTGGCTTGATATAGACGGGCATGGGTTCTTTTGTGGCGTCGCCTTTGATAAAGTCGGTGTATTTATCCATCGTTTTATCGTACTTGCGGAAGAACGACCATACGCGGGCTTCGCAACCGCGCAAACCGCTGAAGTCGTATGGATTGTATGCTTTGGCAAAGCTGAAATCCTTATCTGTTCCTTTGTAGAAGCCAAATTCGCGGGCAACCGAAACCACGTCGGGCGAGTACAGGCAGTTCTCTTTGTCGTCGAAGGGTATCTGTTGGATACGAGATTGGTTGGCGTGAGCTGCAATACAATCGTCGGGGATGCGGATGGCAACCCAAACGGCACCTTTATTCTTGGGGCCTTTGCCTATCATTTCCATAATCCAGGCCTCGTTCTTATCGGCTATAGAGAAAGTTTCGCCTTCGCTATGGTACCCGTATTCTTTTACTAAATCTGTCATTACTTTAACGGCTTCACGAGCTGTCTTTGAACGTTGCAAAGCGATGTATATCAGGCTACCGTAGTCGATACCTCCGTTTGGGTCAGCTAATTCATGGCGCCCGCCCCAAGTGCTTTCCGTGATGGCTACCTGATGTTCGTTCATATTGCCGATTACCGAATACGTATGCTCAACCTGAGCAATCTGTCCGAGGGGCTTACCGGTATCCCATTCCATTACATCGAACATGGCGCCTTTTGGCCAGTTGGCGGCCGGCCAACGATATAATTCACCATATAAAGAGTGGGAGTCAGCGGCATAACTAATGATTACCGAACCATCTACCGAGGCGTTTTTTCCCACTAATAAGCCTGTACAGGCAAGAGCTTTCATACCTGTCAGTAAGGCTGTACAAGTAGCCATAATAATCCATCTTTTTTTCATATCGATTTAATTAGCAATATTGTTTTCTTTTGACAAAGGTATTTATTTATTCCTTTAAATCAAAACTTCATTTCCAAGATACGTACGGCATTCAGAATAGCCAATAGCGCTACGCCTACGTCGGCAAATACGGCTCCCCACATCGTGGCAATCCCTGCAACGCCCAGCCCCATGATAAGTAATTTAACGCTAAGAGCCAGTATAATATTCTGTGCTACAATCTGCTTTGTTGCTTTGGCAATTCGTATGGCGGTAACAATTTTAGTAGGTTGGTCGGTTTGTATTACTACGTCGGCAACTTCGATAGCAGCATCCGAACCCATAGCTCCCATCGCAATCCCTACATCACTGAGCGCCAGTACAGGGGCATCGTTAATTCCATCGCCTACAAAGGCTACGGTACGCGAAGCAGCCTTCAACTTCTCTACATGCTTTACCTTATCTTCCGGCATCAGGTTACCGAAAGCTTTGTCTATTCCTATGTTTTTGGCCACTTTCTGAGTGATGGCTTCGCTATCTCCGCTCAGCATAACTGTTTGGGTAATACCTTGTTCGTGCATTTCTTTGATAGCTTCGGCAGCATCCTCTTTTATTTCATCGGCAATGGTCATATAACCGGCATATTGGCCATTGATGGCTGCAATCACTACGGTTTCTACAACCGAATCAATGGCGGTATCATAGGCAATGTTATACTTTTGCATTAATTTGCGGCTTCCGACAAGAACCTCATGTCCGTCTACATTTCCTTTAATGCCTAAACCGGCTAACTCTTCGACACGGTCTACTATCGGCAAAGTAGGGGATGGACAGGCAGCTACTATGGCTTTGGCTGCCGGATGTGTAGAGCGACTTTCAATGGCGGATACAGTCGGGAGGAAAGTTTCGAGAGTAAAAAGGGGAGCCACGACAACTTCCTGCACTTGAAAGACACCTTTTGTCAGCGTACCGGTTTTATCCATCACTACAGTATCAACTTTAGTCATAATATCAAGGAAGTTAGCGCCTTTGAACAAAATACCTGCTCGAGAAGCTGCCCCAATTCCTCCGAAGAATCCCAATGGAACAGAGATGACTAATGCACAAGGGCAAGAGATTACCAGAAATATAAGCGCCCGATAAAGCCATACTTTAAACACATAATCGGGCACTATAAAATATGGTACGAGGACAATTAGCAGAGCCAAGGCAAATACCACCGGGGTGTATATCCTTGCAAATTTACGGATAAGCAGTTCTGTAGGAGCTTTGCGTGTCGAAGCGTCTTGTACCATCTCGAGTATTCGTGCCAGAGAGCTGTCTTTAAATGCTTTTGTGGCTTTAATTTCTATTGCAGAACCTATGCTCAACATACCAGCCAATACCGGTTCGCCGGTTTGAATAGCTTTGGGACGGCTTTCGCCCGTAAGCGCCGAAGTATTGAAGTTACAACCGGGTGAGAGAAGTATGCCATCGAGGGGTATTTTCCCTCCGGCCTTTACCAAGATTGTTTCTCCGGGTTTAATGTTTTCCGGATCCACTTCAGTCCAAGCTCCGTTTCGCATAACGGTTGCTGTTTGTGGACGTAAGTCCAGTAGCGCCTTGATATTGCCGCGTGCCTTATCAACCGCCGAATCTTCAAATAGTTCACCCACAGCATAGAATAGCATAACGGCTACTCCTTCCGGATATTCACCGATAATAAAAGCTCCTATGGTAGCGGTAAACATCAGGGAATATTCGTTGAAAAAGTCTTTTTGAAGAACCATCTCCCAGGCTTCCTTCATTACCGGGAAACCAACAGGGATATAGGCCAGTACATAGATAATAGTTGAAAATTGAAAGTTGAAAACTTTATCACATATAAGTGCAATTATCAACAGTATGAAGCTTAAGGCAGGAAGATAATACGGGCGCCATTTCAGCTTTTTTTCTTTGTGAAGATGTTTTTCTCCGCTGCAACAAGCGCAGGAATGAGAATGTTCGTGTGTTGCCATATATTTGGTGTTTATTTATTTTTCTGACACCAAAGGTAGGGAGTTTGTATCGCAACTAAGTTGCAATCTTCGAGCAGTGTGTGCAAAGTCCTTTCAGTACAAAGTTTACGCTATTGAGTAGGAAGCCGGGAGGCAGTTGCACTTCCGGGATAGAGATATTCTCGAGACAGAAAGTCTTTTGGCATTTGTTGCAATAAAAATGTACGTGCAAGTCTTTCAGCGAGCACATGCACTCGGTGCTGCATACAGAGTATTTAATAGAACCTGAACCAACGTCAATACTATGAATCAGGTGCTTGTCATGGAAAAGGGAAATGGTGCGGAAAAGCGTGGATTTATCCACTGTATCCAACGTCTCCTCCATATCCGAAAGGCTGAAAGCCTGTGGATATTCCAGCATTGCCTTAAAAACCAACAGTCGGATAGCTGTAGGCTTTATTCCTCTGACTTCTAATCGTTCAACATAACTGTCTGTCATTCTAATCAGGTATATTGGCTTTATTTAATCTACCCTACAAAGATAATAAATTCTTATGTTTTGACAAGTGAGAAAGGATTTCGTCTGTAAACAGGAGGTCTTAGAAATTAAATAACGGCGAAAAAATGATGATAATTAGTATGTTTTGTAAAAATTGCTAAGAGGAATGGTAATATTGATAATAAAGGTGCATATTAAAGGCCGTATCTTTGCAGCGTAAATGAATTACTAACCAAAATAGTTCATAATGTATAACAATTAATACACACTTAGAGAAACCTCCTTAACTATTACACCTTCCTTAACCTTAACGCCAAATTTAAAAGTCCTCGTCTCCGTTAGCGGATGATGGGGACTTTTATTAAAAATGTATCAGAGAGAGCGCTGTTAATAGACAGCCTTGAGGCTGCGCTTCCCAGCTACTACTATATAAATGCCGCGCTCGCGGAGGGGAACGGTTTGTTCCGTACCGGTTGCTATACCTTTATATATAAGCCGGCCGTCGGTGGTGTATATGCGTACAGCTTCGCCCGGAGCCAGGCCGGTTACGTAAAGGCCGTTGCCGCTGGTGTATGCCTTGAGCGCCGGGATGCTAACGCCTTCCGTTCCCACCGTTGTTCCTATCTTGAACTCTTTCCAGACCGGGGCTTCCTGATACAAAGCCTCCGTTCCGGCAGGTACATGCAGGTTTACTGTGGAGGTGGTTACATTCTCGAAAGAACTTGCAGGTACAGGGAAAGGCGTACTCCAATTGACAGTTACATCCTTCAGCTTGGTGCAATCTTTAAAGGTAGCATCTCCAAAAGTCCTTAACGCATTCGGAATCGTTACGGAAGCCAAGCTGCTACAACCGTTAAAAGCGTTACCTCCAAGAGTGGTAACTGAATTAGGTATTACCACAGAGGTTAATTTGCTGCAACCGTAAAAAGCACTCCCTCCGATAGTCTTTACATCATCGCCCAATGTCAGAGAAGTGATGGTAGTACCGCTAAACCATGCTTCTACAGTTGTTGTATTAATAGCTACGGATGCTAAACTGGGACAACCGGAAAAACCATAATCCCTAATATAGGCTACCGAGTTAGGAATCGTTACGGAAGCTAAGCTTAAACATTCGTAGAAAGCATACCCGTCAATAGTAGTTACCGAATCGGGAATTGTTACGGAAGTTAAGCTGTTGCAGTTACTGAAAGCATGATACCCGATAGTTTTTAACGATTCGGGAAGCGCTAAGGAAGTTAAGCTGGGGCAAGCATGAAAAGCATACGTCCCGATAGCCGTTACCGAATTAGGTATCGCAACGCTTATCAAGCTGGAGCAACCGGCTAAAGCAGAGTTGCCGATAATTGTTACCGAATTAGCAATCGTTACGGAAGTTAAGTTGCTGCAATTGGCAAAAGCATAATCCCCTATCTTTGTTATTCCAGCACTTACCACTATTGATTTTACGCTGGAGTTAATGTTATACCAGGGAAACTCATTGTTGTTTCTATCCGGCATATCCTCCGCCTCTTTCGTTGTACTGACGGTCAAAGCGCCATTGTTGAGCACAGCCGTCATACTGGAGTCGGCTGTCAAATACCATGTTTGCCCCCAGCTATATGCTGAGCATAATAGGAAAAGGGCGGTCATCAAAAAACTAATTCTTGTCTTCATCTTATTAAAATTGTTTTAAGAGAGAGCAACGTGCTCCCCCTGTGGTTGTTTAATTTTTATTGAGATTAATAAATTGCTTTGATGCAGCGCTGCCTGGCTACAATTATATAGATGCCGCGGTTGCGCAGGGAAATCTGTTGTTCCGTATCACTTGCTACACTTTTATGTATAAGCTGCCCGGTTACATTGAAGACGCGAAGGGATTCGCCTGCATGGAGGCCGCTTACATATAAGTTGCCGTTCGTAGCCCAAGCTTTCAAGGATGACGTTTTCACACCTTCCGTTCCTACCGTTCCGGCTATCTTGAACTCCTTCCAGACCGGGGCGGCTTTATACAAAGCTTCCGTTCCGGCGGGCACATGCAAGTTTACTGCGGAGGTGGTTACATTCTCGAAGGTATTTGTAAGTACCGGCAAAGGCGTGTTCCAACTGACGGTTACGTCCTTTAGGTTGCGGCAATCTTTGAAAGCCGCCTCCTCGATAGATGTTACCGAATTAGGTATCGTGACGGAAGCCAAGCTCGTGCAATAGTAAAAAGCGCCCTGCCTGATAATTGTCACCGAATTAGGAAGCGTAATGGAAGCCAGGCTGGAGCAATAGGCAAAAGCGTCCGCTCCAATCGTTGTTACGGAATTAGGCATCGTGATGGACACTAAGCCGGTACAACCGTTAAAAGCGCCCTGCGCAATCGTTGTCACTGAATTGGGAAGCGTGATGGAAGTCAAACCGGAACAGGTGTAAAAAGCGTATAAGCCAAGCGTCGTTACCGAACTGCCAAGCGTTACTGAAGTTATGCCGGAACAAGCATGAAAAGACCTCTCTCCAATCGTTGTCACCGAATTGCCAATTGTTACGGACTTTATGCTGGGATAGGCAGCAAAGGCATAATTTCCAACGCTCGTCACACTATCCCTTATCACTACCGAAAGGATGCTGGAGCCGACGGAAAACCAGGGAGCGTCATGAACGTCGTAGGCGTTATAATCCGGCATCGCCTCCGCGCTCTTGGTTGTGCTGATAGTCAGAACGCCATTGTTGAGCACTGCCGTCATGGTAGGCGTTAATTGCCAGGTTTGCCCCCAGCTATATGCTGAACATAATAGGAAGAGGGCGGTGATTAGATGAGTAATCTTTATTTTCATACAGTATTTGTTTTTAAGTTAGGGAGGCAGGCATACCCCGCCTCTCTTTATTAATTAGCAATTGTTATCAATCGGGTTAGTTAGTCCGTGAAACGGATGTTTGTGTTGGAGTTGGCCGGAAGCCTGTCTAACTTGAGGATATTGTCCAACTTCTTGTGGAGGTCCTGGGCTTCGCCTTCCAACTTCTCCTGCGCACGCCTGCGGGCGGCTTCAAGGGCTGTGCCTGCATTGTAGGACAGGCGAAGGACGAGGTGGACATTCTTGTTCGGAAGTGTACGGTAGATCTCAAGCTCCTTGCTCACCTGGCCGAGGTCGGCAATCACGAGGCCCTTGCTGGCTTCGATGGACCTGTTGATGCTCACCGCGTCCTCTGTCGTTATTTCGTTGTTCGCCACGCTGCTTTCAACTAAGGAGGCTATCATCGAAGAGGTGAGGCTTGCGATTTCCACCTTGGCTGTCTGGAGCGCCTGCGACTTGGCGGCGGTGATGTTGCCGGCAGTCACCTCGGCGTGGCCAACAATGTAGGCCTGGTATCCCAAATCATTCACATCGACGGTTTTGAGCAATGAGTTCTCCACCTGCCTGTCCATTGGAAGGTCGCCAATGAAAGCCTGGTAGCCCTGCTTCTTGAGGTTTTTCGCTTCCGTCCTCGCCTGCTTGATGGCTTTCCGGTTCAGTTCTTTCACTAAAACGACCCTGTCTGCGCCTCTGGCATTTAAGGCTTGCGCCTTGCCGTTCTTACTTGCTCCGCATGATGCGAGCGATACTGCTAATACTGCAATCAATAAATAATTCAAAGTTTTCATCTGTAAAACTGTTTTTAATTTATAATACTTGTTATTTAAAAAATATCTCTTTCTGTAATATTATGCGGCTTCTCCCGCATTTGTGACAAATCCAATTACGAAACAATTACGAATTACGAATTACGTGGGACAGCCGGAACATACGTGGGCGTCGTCATTGTGGGCGTAGCGAAGCAATCCGGCGAGTGTATGCCTCCAGCTTACATTTCGTAATTCGTAATTACAATGCAATGATCTTTGCTGTTGCATTGTTGAAGCCGGTCATTGTCTTGCCTACGGGAGCGCCGATGTAGGTGGGGTCGCAAATGATATAACGTTCGTTCCGGTAGATGATGGCGTCACCCGGTTCGGCGGACTTTACGGCGGCGGCTACATGGGTGGGGTATTCGACCAGCAGCGTGTCCAAGCCGCAAAACATCTTCACCATGCGGCAAAACAATATCGCCCGGTCTTCGCAGTCCGAATAAGGATAGAAGAGGCTTTCTTCGGGGAAGAAGAACTTCTCGTAGCCAAACTGCTCCTCATCGGTTTTGTAGCCAAAGCCATCCTGCACAAAGGACAGGAGGAACTTGAGCTTTTCGCCCGCGGACTTGTCCTTCAGCCCGGCGGCAAGGGCCGCGTTCATGCTTTCTATGGCCACGGTCGAAAGGGGCGTGCCGGCATAGACTTCCAAATCAGTCTGGGGAAAAGTGTTATAGTAGTCCACTAAGTTATTGTTGCATTGGAAGATATAAGTGCCTTTCCCGTAGGTGCGCCGGATGGCCTGGACGCTTGCCCCCAGCTTGGGCGGCGTGCGCATCCGGAGGTCGATAAACGAAGTGGCCGGGCCATAGTTGAGCTTGTAGGAAGCGACGGGCACGCCGGGGAGCATCTTGCCATACATTATATAATAGCACTCGTTGCCGGAGCGGATGTACTCTTTCCCGTAGATGGTGTTCCGGAAAGCCATCATCACAAGCAAGGCGTCCTTCGCCCTGCCTATTTTCGCCTTATAACCGGCCTGGTTCAGCATATAGACAATGAAGACGGTTTTCTCGTTCTCATCCTGCCGGAGGAAGTTGGCGTCCGCCCATTCATAGATGAGACGGTACACGCCCCAGGCGCCGACGCCTAAGCTTGCCTTTTTTGCATTCAGGCCTGCGATAAAAGGGGAATAATTGGTTCTTGACAGTTGGAGCCAATAGTCGGCCACTTGCCGCTCGTCTGTTCCGGCGAGCCTGGCCCCCTTGCCTTTGGCATAATCAAGAACCAAGGGAGTGCCGAAAAAGTTCAGGCCCGGCGCCCCGTCCGTTTCCGCAGGTGCGGCTGCCTGCCTGTCGTGTTTCGGTTCAATAGCCACGCTGCTCGTTGTGTCTTCCTGTGCAGGCTCCGCATTTACGGGAGTTTCCGTAGGCGGCTCGGTGTTGGGAACATAGACAGGAGCCACCTTTGGCTCCGGCTTGGGCGGGAGTTTTAGGGGAGCTTCCACTTTGAACAGCTCCCAGCTCTTTGCCAGGTATTTGGCGAACTCCGTGTTAATCGAATCGACATGCGCGTCGAAACTCTCCTGAAGCTGCTGCCTGCCTTTAAAGAAGCTATCTATCATCTTGTCAAATTCGCCCTGTGCACCCGCTTTATGCAGGCTGCAGGTAAGCAATGAAATGATAATGAGAAGGATTCTAATGTTCATATCAATAGGAATTATGCTGTAAATAATTAAGCCGTGATCTTTGTAGAGATGCGATTAATCGCATCTCTACTGTCTCATTCCGCTATCTTCCATCTCCTCCAATCCTTGTCGGCTTGGGGGGAGGCTTCTATTTGCGGGTTCTGCGACTTGCCTGCAAAGCGGCTGGATTCGCGTTTCACGCCTTCTTCGACTGTTTTGACCAAGTTCTCGTAGTTGATGTTTCCCTTCTTATCCTGTATGCTTTTGAGGAGGAAGTAGGTGAACATGCCGTGCGACTTGTCGTTGTAAACGCCTGATGTTTCGTTCGGCGCTGATGAGGCGAAGACAAAGACATTGCCTTTCCAGTCGTTCTTGGCAACCTTCGTGATACCCTTGTCGCCTTTGATGTTGCAAGCGTCCAGGAAAATGGAAGCCCGCTTGAAAGGCACATTGCTGAGGGCTGCATAAATCTCCTTGCGGCTGATGGACTGGCTGGCGTCGGCTCCGGAAGCATCGACGGGGATGAGGTACTGGTCGTATTCTTCGTCCGATATGCCGAACTTGTCCTTCGCTATTATTCCGTGGCCGGAATAGTAGATGATAAGCTCCGCCTGCCCGCTCTGGTCAAAGGCTGCTTTGCGAGCCAGGTCGCGGATGCCGGTCTTCATCTGGTTGCCGGTCGCATTCAGGATATGGGTGATATTGCTCCGTGGTATCTTGAACGTTCGCACGCAATAGGCCGTGAAGACGTCGGCGTCCCTTTGGGCAAAGGGCACTTCCTGGTTGGCGGCATACTTTTCATTGCCTATGACCAGGGCGTAGGTATGGGCGCTTTCGTATTCTTTGGTCGAAACCGGTATATTCCTGTCTACATCCGAGAACGTGGCCGGCGCTATCACGGTTGCCACGGCATTCCTCCCTCTTCCTGCGGTTTCTGTGGTTGCCGCCAGCCCGCCACGCACGGCCCGCATCTGCTCACCGACAGGCTTGCCGTTGGCATCTTCGGGCGTTACATTAAATATATCCGCCACCTTCGGGTCGAAGTATTGATTCTGAACGAAGGTAAAATCCAATTCCATCTCCTCATTGGGCTTGAGCAGCGGCAGCGCTTTTATGGCGTCGCCTTTGGCATATACGCTCTTGGGATGGCCGACATTGATCCTTACATCTTTCATATTGACGGAGCCGGTGTTCTTGACGTTCACCCGCAGGCGCATTTCCTTGTCGCTTATGTAATCTATGGCCAGGTTGCTGACGTCGATATTGGGTTTAGCTGCCTGGAGGGTGAGGAAGGACGTTTCCGCCGGGCGGCTTGTGTGGCCGTTGGCTTCGGAGAGGACGAGTTCAAACCTTGCCCTGCCATCGCGTAGGGTGTTGCGTCCTTCGATGTAGATGGAATCGATGCACGTTTCACCGTGCGCAATACCGGGCAGGGAGAGGCTTACAACCTCCGTCTCTATACCTCGGAAACCAACGGCATGGATGGACTCAAGTACGACAACCACAAGTTCATCGCCAAGGTTTTCAAGCCCGGTGAAACGTGTCGGCTCCCATAGAAACGATCTTTAGCGGCGCACTGCTGGTGCTTACCGTCGCGGGCGCAGCAACAGGGGCGGCGGTTTTCTTCTTCTGCCCGAAGGCGGTAGCGGCGCAAAGGCCTGCTACCATAATGATCATTGCTTTCTTCATGTCTGTAATTAATTAGCGCTTGATAAAACATAACCGATACCGAGGGAGAGGTACGTCTTGTGCGCTCCCATAGTAAAGACATTCTTCTCGCTGTTAAACTTCAGATTGGGGAAGGTCGCACCTCCCCGGAGCAACAGGCGATCGAAGAGGCGGAGGTTCACGCCAAACTCGGTGCAGATTCCGAACTTGCCACCGGACGTGTTCCATATCTCGGCTCCATCCTGGCGGTAGGACTTGTATTCCTTCTGGTAGGAGGTGCCTATGCCGCCGTAGAAGCACATCCAGGTAAGGCCCACCGTGCCGAAGGCATTACCATAGTCGCTGACGCCGGTATATACCGGGTTCTCGCCCAGCTCTGCTTCGTCCAGCGACTTAAAGAGGAGTGGGTTTATCCTTGCCGAGAAGTAAGCCCCGACTTTGTGGTAGGAGAGGGTACCCACCGAGAAGCCGATAATGTTCGTGCTCTGGAGCTTGTCCGGCCCAGCCTGGCCGGGAATGTCGAGGATATAGGCAATGTAGGTATTGGCCGGTTTGTATCCTCCTTTGGGTATCGACTTGAGCTTGACGCCGACGCCGAGCATGACGCTCAGCCCCTTGAGTTGCAGCTCGTCGTGTGAAGTGAGCGACAAGGGGTATTTGAC
>BNTS01000095.1 GCA_025996775.1 Bacteroidia bacterium
TATAATTGCAACTATTCCGAAAGGTAAACAACAAAATAGCGTAACAAAAATTGACTGAACTAACCATGTTTTTGGTATAGGTGGTTGGTATATTCTACTAATAAAACTATCAAACTCAGGAACGTCTCTTGCAAATACCCAATGAGTATATCCATCTTTCCATACTAATGTATCTTCAGATATTTTCATTTTCTTTAGCTCTTCAAAAGTGAATTGAGCATCTTTTCCGTTTAACTTTAATGTGTAATAGTCCATTGTCTTTTTAAAATTAGAGTATATATTTAGAAACTGTTTAAAAATAGAACAAATGAATAAAAAGGGACAATAAAACATTGATTGTCAGATATGTAAAACTTTATTGAGTATAATGTCTAATATACTTTCCTCTATGGTGTCCCGAATCATTGATACCCTCCTTCGGAGCTTCAATCTTGTGATGTTATCGCAAAATTGAAGAAGGGCATAACGAAAAAAGGCGGCGCCTTGTGAGGCGGCACCGGCCGGTCTTCTTATTCTATTTGGAAAGTAACACCCGCCCCATTACAGGCAGACGTCCATGTGTTCAGTTTATAATTCATAAGCCGTTTATTATTTTCTATTCAGATTATCGTTTTAACATACACCGCAAATGTAAAACAGAAATGTATATCAATTATATCTCAAATCATTCAAACTTTTCATCAAATCATTCATTATATACATTTCCGTATGCCGTTAGGCATAACATATTGGTGGAAATACGTTTCTGTATGCCACACAAGACATTAACCGTTGCATTCATGCTGTTTTCTGGTTTAACTCTTGGTTTAACTTTGTCGCTTAAAACCCGCTAAAACCGTATAAAAAAGGGTAGGATAAAGCACAAAAAAAAGCAGCCACTTTTAATGTAACTGCTTGATATTTAGAGAGCCGAAGGCCGGACTCGAACCGGCGACCTATTCATTACGAATGAATTGCTCTACCAACTGAGCTATTTCGGCAGGTCTGAGAGGAGTTCTTCGAGAAAGTTATCCAGATCTTCATCCAGATCTTTCAGCAAAGGATCGTCTAAGCGGAAGGTGTCGTCATCTATGAAGAGTAGTTCTTCGATGACTACAAAGTCTTCGTCCACTAAGCTTACTGAAAAAGGCTTCAGGAAGCGGGAATGAGCGAAGACCTCCTTGGCTGTGAGAAGGGTAAGCACTGACTTTAATGTGGTGCTTACTTTCTTATCGAACGATTCTTCCTCGCTGTTTACCCAATCGAAGATGACGACTTTGCTTAACAGGTTCTCATCTTCATCAAAGATTTGCAACTCGCCACTCTCGGCGTCTGCCTGGACATACAAGTCACTGACTACACTTCCTACCTCATTGTTTGTCAACCCTTTGATGGCCGAGGTGAAGGTGTTTTCTATGATAGACTGAACCTTTGCGCTGTTAGCACTCATATCGTTTTTGCTTCTTCTTTTGAATAGCGCGACAAAAGTAATAATAATTCATTAAATAACCAGCTTATTCTTCACCAATTTGCAAATTTAGTTTCCTGTCATTCTGCAAACGCTTCTCCAAGGTAAGCATGTATTGCTTCTGTATGAGGGTATAAGCATTCTCTTCACCTTTGTTTTTCAGGAATAGCTCATAGGATTCTGAGGCCAAATCGCGGGCCTTTTTCAGATCGCCTGACATCTCGTAATAGAGAGCCAGGTTGGAGGCAGACTTGGCTTTCTCTATCCAACCGGAGGCATTCTCGTACAGGGACTGCCAACTTTCAGATGCGCTCTCCCATTTTTCGGCGCCGGCGTAGGCAGATGCTTTTTTCCAACGTGAGCCTACACTTGTGAAGTACCAGCGCGTTTCTTCATTCCAGTGGGGAACGAAGGCTGAAGAGATTTTCATACCGATATATTTAGCGGCTATCCGCAGCGCATCGTCGGGTGTAGGGAGTATGTGGTCAAGGTAGGCAATTGAGATGCCTGATTCCATCCAGAAAATACTATCTGCTATAAGCACCGTGGTAGGCAGCTTGTTTTTATCGGGCAGGTAGCTGCGGGCAATGCCCATAATATCTACGCGGATAGTTCCGTTAAAATATCCTTCAAAGGTATTCGACACCTCCCTTTTCATATTAAACAACAGACGGTCAAAGGAGATAACAGCATCTGCACCGGTTTCTTCGCAAAGCGACTGTACTTGTTCAGTAGTCAGTTTTACATCCGCCAAGAATGCATTGTCTTGACGTGTTCCAACATCGAAGAGCAACACATCGTCGAAATAATCGGCATCTACCAAGGCGTTTCCCAAAGCGCGACAAGCATCAAACAAGGCGCTGTCGGCATTTGCCCGGCAGGTATCTTGAGCCACACCCGCAATAAGGTAGCTATAACCGGTATCGGGTGCTTGGGGAAGAGCATTGTCAATCACCAGCACCTTACGCACACTTTTAGGATACGTGATGTCTGACGGATTATACGTCTCAATCCCCACGTAGCGTATTTCGCTGCAAGCTGTAAACAGACAGATAATCAGTAAGTAACACACATTTTTCATACAACAGAACTTTAGTTTTTCTTTAAAACGGCAATCGCTTCTTCCAAGCTCTTAATCTTGCTTTCTGCGTCGGCCTGCTTTTTGCGTTCGTTATCGATAACACTTGCAGGAGCTTTGCTTACAAAGCTTTGATTGTCTAATTTCTTTAAAACGGCGGCTAAGAAGCCCTTTTGATATATAAGGTCTTCATTTAGCTTGGCCAATTCTTCTTCTACGTTAATCATATTCCCAAGCGGGATGGCGTATTCGGCCGTGCGGATGAGGAAGGAAGCCGTAAGACCGGAAGCAGCGCCTGTACTGATCGACCCAATGTTCCCCATCTTCTCAATTACCGGATTAAAGCGCTCATCATGTTCACCATTAACTAATAAGTCAAGAGGTTCCTTGAAGGGAATATTCTTTTCCTTACGGATGGTGCGGATGCCGGCAATTATTTCTTTTACAATCTCAAAGGAATCCTGATAAGCTTCGTCTATCTCGGCGGGCAGAGGCATAAGGGATATCATGATGCTTTCACCGGCTTGACGGGGTTCCAATTCTTGCCATAACTCTTCGGTAATGAAGGGCATAAAAGGATGCAGAATGTGAAGCAACGAATCGAAGAAACCAAGCGTAGCCTTATAGGTTGCACCATCTATCGGTTGTTCGTATCCCGGCTTGATAAGTTCGAGATACCAAGCAGAGAACTCGTCCCAAAACAGTTTATAGGCCGACATCAGGGCTTCGCTCAGGCGATACTTGTCGTAAAGATCGTCCATCTCGACCAAGGTCTTGCTTAGTTGCATCGTAAACCACTTAACTGCTGCTGCAGCAGCTTCAGGTTGTGGGATGCTGTCGTCTACCGTCCACCCTTTTACTAAGCGGAAGGCATTCCATATCTTATTATTGAAATTACGTCCTTGTTCGCAAAGCGCCTCATCAAAGGGTATGTCATTTCCGGCAGGTGCAGTGAGAAGCATACCCATACGTACCCCGTCGGCTCCGTATTTATTTATCAGCTCGATCGGATCGGGCGAGTTACCTAGTGTTTTCGACATTTTCCTGCCTAACTTATCGCGTACAATGCCGGTGAAATACACGTTGCGGAAGCAGGGTTCGTGTCGGTATTCGTATCCCGACATAATCATTCGGGCTACCCAGAAAAAGATAATATCCGGACCGGTAACAAGGTCGTTGGTAGGATAGTAATAGTTGATATCGGGATTGTTGGGGTAGTTAATACCGTCGAATACCGAGATAGGCCATAGCCAGGAAGAGAACCAAGTATCGAGGCAATCTTCATCCTGACGCAGGTCGGAGAGTTGCAAATTGGGATTGCCGGTTTTCTCGCAAGCCAGCCTGAGCGCTTCGTCTTCCGTTTCGGCCACTACATATCCGCCTTCAGGCAGGTAATAAGCGGGGATACGATGCCCCCACCATAGTTGGCGGCTGATATTCCAGTCCTTTACGTTCTCCATCCAGTGGCGGTAAATATTTTTGAACTTGGTGGGATAGAACTTGATGGTATCGTCCTCAACGGCATCCAGCGCAGGCTTAGCCAGCCCTTCCATCTTCAGGAACCACTGCATCGAGAGCTTAGGCTCGATGGCTACAGACGTACGTTCTGAAAAACCTACGCTATTGGTATAAGCTTCCGTCTTCTCCATCAGTCCCTGTTCTTCCATATCTTGGGCTATCTGCTTCCGAACGTCGAAGCGATCCTTGCCCTCGTATTGAAGTCCGTAAGCATTCAACGTACCGTTATCGTTGAAGATGTCGAGGGTTTCGAGGTTGTATTTCTCACCCAGCATATAGTCGTTTACGTCGTGGGCGGGGGTTACTTTCAGGCAACCCGTACCAAACTCCATATCCACATATTCGTCTTCAATAATGGGGATTACACGATTGGCAATAGGCACAACCACTTTCTTCCCTTTCAGATACTCCGTCTTTGGATTGTCGGGATGGATACAAACAGCCACGTCTCCGAAAATTGTTTCAGGGCGGGTGGTAGCAATCACGGCATACCCATCTTCCCCTTCTATCTTATACCTTATATAATACAATTTCCCATGTTCTTCTTTGTGGATGACCTCCTCGTCGGAAATAGCTGTTTGGGCAGCAGGGTCCCAGTTAACCATGCGTATACCCCGGTAGATAAGGCCTTTATTATAGAGGTCTACGAAAACCTTGATGACACTTTCAGAGCGTTCTTCGTCCATCGTGAAGCACGTGCGTTCCCAGTCGCAGGAAGCGCCCAGTTTCTTTAGTTGCTCCAGAATAATTCCGCCGTGCTTATGCGTCCATTCCCAAGCATGTTCGAGGAATTTATCGCGTGACAGGTCTGTTTTGCGAACACCTTCGGCAGCCAGTTTGGCTACCACCTTGGCTTCGGTAGCAATAGAAGCATGGTCGGTTCCCGGAACCCAACAAGCATTCTTGCCTTGCATACGGGCACGGCGTACCAATATATCCTGAATGGTATTATTAAGCATGTGCCCCATGTGCAGCACGCCGGTGACGTTTGGCGGAGGTATCACAATTGTATAAGGCTCACGCTCATCGGGCGTAGATCTAAAAAAGCCGTTCTCCAACCAGTACTTATACCATTTGTCCTCAACCTCTGCGGGGTTATACTTGCTATCAATTTCCATAACTACCTAATCTTTTTAATATGAATCCGCAAAAGTACGAAATCTATGGAAATATTCGCCATAATTACAAGCCTTCTTCAGGGCAAACCATTTAAAAAAAGATTAGCTCAGGGAACAGGCGATGCAGAGTCTATGAAGACCTGTCATATTTGGAGAATGTCAAAGGGGCAAAAATAGCAGAATGTCAAAAATAGCAGAATGTCAAAAAATGGTCTTTTTTTTCTTCGATATTTGAGGCGAATTTTGGCTTTTAACACGAAAAACGCAAGGATTTGCGGGTTTGGCAAATACAAAAAGACAGCAATGATGAGTTGAAAATTGAAAATTGAAAGTAGAGAGCAGGAATAATACTCTACTATTTGTATTTTCCTTTCAATGGCTGCCATAACGTTATTAAGGCACTCAAGGGATTTAAGGGCATTATAAACCTTAACAGACCTCAATATTAACAAAATAATAATTAATATTAGATATCATTTACAATTCATCAGCATCTCTTTGGAAAATCATTTAGATGATTTTAAAAATGATCTAAATGAAATTTCCAAATTATGCTGATGACGTCCGGAAATCATCTAAATGATTTCCCCAAAAGAAGCCGTCTTTTCAAAATATTTTTCCCGAATCGCGACAAAAGCTTTACATATCCATGAACTTTGGCCGTTTTCGTCGAATCTACGAATTCTTCGTAACACAAAAAGCCCCTAAAATCTGACAAAAGTATGCCGTTTTAACATATTTTCATTGACAAACGTCATTTCATGACAGGCCGGGCAATGGAGGGGGATTGGAGGAGTAAATTCACTGTTTTGTCATGAAAAGGCAGTATTTCGTACCCGACTTATCCTGTTTCGATAATAAACATACATGTTTGGGGAAATATGCAGCTAAAAAAGTTGCACATGCAAGGCGAATAGCTAACTTTGTGGCCTGAGAGAACGCCTTTACTTGCGCCAGAGGCTATATACATATATAGTTTACATAACGAATAAAGGACGCCGGATTGCCGCCATCTTTGATGGAAGATGACGGTAAATAGAGCAAATAATAGAGCAAATGTAATGTTGAGAATATGCGCATATTTGTGTATGATGTTGAGGCTTGATTTCGTTTGCTTTTATAACTAAATATAAATGATTAACTTTATGAACAGAAAAATTTTTACTTTGACAGCCGGCGCTTTAATGCTGGCGGCATCGTTAGGTTCGGCTTCTGCACAAGTAACAGCGGGAACCGATATTACAACGCTGAAAAAATCTGTTAGCGGTAAATACCTCTACCAATTAGGTGTTACCGTTGGAACGCCCGGAGCGGTTGCTCCAACCCACCTGCTTACTGCAGACAAAGACGGAGGTCTTTCCCTGGAAACAGTAGGCGCTGCTTCTTATTCAAATGCTTACGGCCAATCTCTTTGGTGCGTAGCTTTTGGTAATTACGTCGCTTCAGGCGATTACCATGTTGGCCTTGACGTCACAAACAAAGCAAGCCAAAAATCTTTATTAGTTGCTGTTGAAGACTCTTATGCTGCAGCAGCAGATTCTATTAATGTATCTTTCGGTTCTGAAGGAACGTGGGGTTTCTCTGCTAACTATGAAAACAGCATTGAGCAAGGTAAGCCTCTTTACTCTTATTTCACCGAAGATTCAGTGGTATTCATGATTCAGGATGCTACTTCCTATGTTGACGCCAAGAGTTTAGCCGTAGCTCGTATGTCTGCTTCGGATTTCTTTACTGCCGTAGGTACCGGAACAGGTTGGGACAAGGCCAAATCAACTGCATTTGCAACCATTGCACAAGCAAATGTATTGTTCTTCCACATTCAAGAGCCTGCTCATTTGATTTTGAATGCAAATGACTTCAATACGCTTTTGAATACGAAGCCCGAAGGTTTCCAGAAGCTGACATTCACCGTGGACAAGAACAACGTAAGTTTTGAAAATCCATGGTCTGACCATGCTTTGAAGGCATTCGACGCTAACAAGGGCAGTACCGCTATCGTTGATGCCACAGGTACTGCAGTTGCCGGTAACCTGTATAAGCTTCCGAACGCTCAACCTTGGGTATATTTCGCATTGGAAAAAGGCATCACGAATGCCAGACCCGATGACAAGTTCTTGCGCGTGGATACCGCTTACTCGGCTTCTTTTAGCTCGCACCTTGTGTTTAACTATGGCAAGAATCCGACTGCCGAAGTATCAGCAGGCGTATTCCAACCCATCCAGGGACAGTATTATTTCCGCTTAACATACAACGTATCCAAAGACAGTCTGGGTATCGACGTTGCCGAAGCAAGATATTTGCAGAAAGTTGGTCCTCAATATACGCCTAATTGGATTGATATACTTTCTACCGCAGGTTCTCCTTCATTCCTGAAGTGGGAAGCTTACCAATATAGCTCAACTCAATGGTGGATAAGTCATCCTGATAACATTACATATCCTTTCACTGCCGGTGATAAATTACACGTAGCTTTAGTTGACTTAGACAAAACTCTTGGCAGCCGCTTGATTACTATCGGCGCTCCTACTGTAAACACTTATGCTCAGTTAAATATGGGTGGTTGCAATGCATCAGTTGACTTCGAGTCTATTCCCGAAGGTTTGTATGTAATCAAAAACACAGCAGGTCAGGCTTTAGGTGTGCCCATCTATACCGACTCCTTGGCAGTTGGATCAGTTAATTCTCCATTGTGGACAACCTTGTCTCAACAAGAACCTAACTATTTGCCTTCTTACCAATGGGTAGTTAAGCATACACGCAGCTCTGAACTTTCTCCGCTTTCTATCAAAAACCGTGAATTTCCGAATATCAGCTTCACCAATGTTCAATTGAAGAAGGAAGGTATCGTATTTGCCGGTTCGGTAAAAGCCGACATCACAAAAGGAAGCTTCACGCTGGTTCCTGCTGAAATCAGTAACAACGAATACTTAGGCTATCTGCACATCGAAGAAAAAGATGCTAAATTGAACACATACGACTTGAACTATCTGCACGCTTACAACAAAACCCAATATCTGGGTGTAGGCGATAAGAATGCAGCCGTAGTTAAAGAAAATCCGACTCAATTCAAGTTTATCCCTGTTGCTGCCGCCGCTGTAAACTATGGCTACAAAACAGCTAAAGTTTCAGGCAAATGGCCGTTGAACATCGCTCAGTTGAAGAGAACTGCTTATACTTTGACCCAGAACAACAAGGTATTGACAATTGACGCTGAAAAACGTTTTGTATATGCAAATCAACCTGCAGCAAATGAAAATGGTTTGACCGACAATGGTGTATTCCTGATCAGAACTTATAACACCATCGTTACAGAGGGTGTTCCTACACACTACTATGCACTGCTTGACACCAATTCATTTGTTGGCAGACATGATGTATATAACTATGCCGGTAATGCTGACTATTCAGACGGAGTTACTCCTCTTCACATTGGCTACGTAAAAGTAGGTATTGCCGACGGTAATGTTTGTAGTACCAAGGTAATGACCACAGGTATCTTTGAGGATCATATTGAATTTCAGTAGTTTTGAGATTCTTGTAAGACTTCGGTAACACATAGAATGTATCGCCCTGGTGAATACCGTCAACGAATGCAAAACGGGTTGTGTTTTCAATATTGTCTGCAACCTTGCCAAGATAATCCTTATTACCTGCGTTTACAGAGTCTTGAGCATTGAACAGATAGAAACCTCTGGTCAAGCCGCTAACATACTTGTGCTGAAGCTCACCGAAAGAAGGTTCACCAAATACCCAGTTACCGGCCTCATCTTTTACGTACCAGATGTTGCTTCCTTGCTGATACCATACGGAGTCACCCTTAAGGATTTCAGGACGAAGGGCTAACATGTACTGTGGCATCGGCGTGTAAGGCTGTTGAGCCAAGCCTGCGCTTGTTCTTTTAACAAATGCGGTATCCACGTAAAATTCATATCCTAAATTCGGAAGATCTTCACCGTACTGGTAGTTGTTATAAAGACCTGCAAAACTGATGGTCTTGTCAACCAGGTCTGAACGGAATACATTGTCCTTACCCCTTGGAGAGTTTTCTGCCAGGAAGACATATTCTTCAGGAATAGCGTGGAACTTCAACCATACCGGAGCGTCGGGATCCTTGTCACCCTTATACGGCTCAACGGTCTTCTTGTTACCGTCGCCATAAGTGTAAGAGCCACCATCGAATCTTCTATACAAGGGAGCTGTATATTCCTGGATGGCAAATGCAGATGTTCTGGTTTCCCTCTGAACCTGTGCATAAGCCCAAACATTACTTAGGAGAAAACACCCACTATGTACCGAGATTTGGTAAGCGTGATGTAGATGGTACCAACCACTACTGGGGTGAAGGTACCTACGATAAAAATGGTAAGGAATTGTTCGAAAACGGTAAGAGTATGGTATTCCAGTTCCGTTTGAAACTGGGTGTTAACCAACGCAGACAGTTCTACATCGAATCGAGAAGACCTCTCAAGGCTGCTTATGATGAATTTACAGTATATCCTCCTCAGTTCAATGCTGCCACCAATAATGAGATTGGACCTGACTATGCAGTTTACTTGAACAACCTGAACGGCGCTCCTGTTCAAAGTGAAATCGTTCAGTTCAACGATGCAAACCTGGTAAATGCCGCTCAAGGCTTTGACGTAGTAAACGAGAAAGCTGATCCTAACAATGACCACAAAGCTGTAAGCAACGAATCTGCGGTAGCAGGCTCTGTTAAGGTTGTAGGTGAAGTTGGTTCGGTTTCTATCCTGAACGCTGCCGGCAAGAAAGTTGCCATCAGCAACGTATTAGGCCAGTCAGTAGTTAACACAGTTATCACTTCCGACAATGCAACAATCGCTCTGCCTAAGGGTATAGTAGTAGTTGCCATCGAAGGCGAACCCGCTGTTAAAGCCGTAGTAAGGTAAAATCCGAATAAGATAAAATAGATAAAAGCCCCTGCCGATAATCGGTGGGGGCTTTTTTGTTTTTCATAACAAAAGATGTATCTTTGTATTTGTATTCGTATCAGTATGAGGAAAAAGTTAAAAGATATGATTAAACAGGTTCTACAGTTTTTGAAAGAGTTGGAACAGAACAACAACCGTGAGTGGTTCCATGCGAATAAAGAGCGTTACGATGTGTTGAAAAAAGAACATCAGGCGATTGTACAGCAGTTAATTAATCGCATTACCCTGTTCGACCCCGATATTGCCGGATTGGAAGCGAAAGATTGCCTCTTTCGTATCTATCGCGATATTCGCTTCTCACCCAATAAGGTACCCTATAAAACGCATTTCGGCGCTTATATGGCGACTCAAGGTGGAAGGAGCAGCCTGAAGGCTGGATACTATCTGCATCTGGAACCGGGTAACTGTCTATTATCCGGCGGTTTGTGGATTCCTGACCCGAAGTTGCTTAAGAAGGTAAGGCAGGATATTTACGACCATATTGATGAGTTTGCCGCCATTATAGAGAAACCGTCTTTCAAGGCTATCTATCCTGAATTGGAAGGCGAAACTCTGAAGCGCATACCCGTCGGATTCCCGGCTGACTTCAAGTATGAATGGCTGCTGCGCTACAAGAGTTTCTGTGTGAACACCTGTAAACCGGATAGTTTCTTTGACCGGCACGACTGGATGGATCAAACAGTTGCTTGCTTTAAGGAGTTGCTTCCCTTTAACCGTTTCCTTAATTATTCGGTGGACGAATTTCAGGGGAAAGTGTAAAATAGCTATATTTGTCGCATCATCTTATATATGTGTATCACTAAAAAAGACCAAGAGTAATGAGTACTTCGAAAGTTTATTTTACGAATCTTAGAACAACACCATCGAGCAACCTGCTGAACAAATTAGAGCGGCTTGTGAAGCGTGCAGGTATTGAAACGATTGATTTTAAGGATCAATTTGTAGCTGTTAAAATCCATTTCGGTGAACCGGGCAATCTGGCCTATCTTCGCCCCAATTATGCGGCAACGCTTACAACTCTGTTGCGCAATCTGGGGGCGAAACCGTTTCTGACCGACAGCAATACGCTTTACTCAGGTGGACGTTCCAATGCGGTAGATCATCTTGAAAGTGCGATGGAGAACGGCTATAATCCCATCTCCGCCAAGTGCAATGTGATTATTGCCGATGGAGTAAAGGGTACCGACTATCGCGAAGTGCCCTTCAATGGCGAATATTGCAAGGCGCCCAAGATTGGAGCCGCTATTGTAGATGCCGATATCGTAATCAGTATGAACCACTTCAAAGGCCATGAGCAAGCGGGCTTTGGTGGTGCGCTGAAGAATCTCGGCATGGGTTCGGCCAGTGTAGGCGGAAAGCTTGAGCTGCACTCAGCCTCTCAGCCTGTGATTGATAAGGACTGTTGTACCGGTTGCCGTATATGCGTGAAATACTGTGCCCACGATGCTATCCACATCGGCAGTGATAAAAAAGCCGTTATCGATTACTCAAAATGCGTGGGTTGTGGACAATGCGTCGCCCTCTGTCAGTACGAAGGGGCTGTGCAAGGAGATGCCGACACCTCCGAACGCCTGAATTACAAGATTGCCGAGTATGCCAAGGCGGTACTCTTGGATAAACCAAATTTCCACATAAATTTCATAATGAATGTATCGCCCGAATGCGATTGCTGGAATCATAATGATGCCGCTATCGTACCCGATTTGGGAATCCTTGCTTCCTTCGATCCCGTAGCCCTTGATCAGGCATGTGCAGATTTGGTAGTGAAAGCTCCTGCTTTGGGCGGAAGCCGTTTGGCCGAGAAGCATCCCCACGAGCATTTGAACGGGGAAGACAAGTTCAAGCTGATACATCCCGACACTTCGTGGCAGGCAGGCTTGGAACATGGTGAGAAGATTGGCCTCGGAACGAGAAAGTACGAACTGATAACGGTTTAAGGTGAGCGATACGATTTGCGCCATATCAACAGCTCCGGGCGTTGGGGGCATAGCGGTAATCCGCGTCTCCGGCCCCGAAGCTATTGCGATTTGTAATACAATATTTACGCCCAAAACACAAGGGAAAGATTTGCTTTCTCAACCTGCCTACAGCATCCGCTTCGGCAGTATCTGTCGCAACGGGGAATTAGTAGATGAGGTACTTATATCCCTCTTCCGTGCTCCTCATTCGTTTACCGGTGAGGATATGGTGGAGATTTCCTGCCATGGCTCCCTTTTTATCCAGCAACAGATACTTCAACTGCTTATAGAGCGGGAATGTCGCACAGCCCTCCCCGGCGAGTTCACCCAGCGTGCCTTCCTTAACGGGAAGATGGACCTTAGCCAAGCTGAAGCTGTAGCCGACCTGATAGCCTCTACTTCAGCGGGTATGCATAAACTGGCTCTGAACCAAATGCGAGGAGGTTTCAGCAACGAGCTAAGCAAGCTGCGCGTCCAACTGCTGAACTTCACCTCCCTCATCGAACTCGAATTAGACTTCAGCGAAGAAGATGTAGAGTTTGCCGACCGCACCAACCTCCGCCTCTTAGCCAACGAAATAGAACAACTCATCCGCCGTCTGGCCGACTCCTTTAGCGTAGGAAACGCCATCAAAAACGGCATTCCCGTAGCCATTATAGGCGAGACAAATGCAGGCAAGTCCACCCTCCTCAATCTTTTGGTAGGCGAAGAGCGAGCCATTGTATCCGATATCCATGGCACTACTCGCGACACGATTGAAGACACCATCAACCTTTCCGGCATCACCTTCCGCTTCATCGACACCGCCGGCATTCGCGAAACAAACGACGCCATCGAAAACTTAGGCATAGAACGCACCTTCAGCAAGCTCCAACAAGTCGCCATTGTGCTATGGGTGATAGATATAACAGGTACTCCAGCCTTTATTGACTCCATAGCCAAGAAAATTGTCCCCCACCTCGACGGCAAGAAAACCATCCTCGTATTCAACAAATCCGACCTGCTGACAGCCGAAGAATTATCAGTCCGCCAACACCTCCTCCAAGAGGTAAAAGCCGACCGGCTCTACATATCCGCCAAACAAGCTGCCAATACCGACGCGCTAAAGCACCGCCTCATAGAAGCAGCCGCCCTGCCAAATATCAATTCCGCCGACGTAATAGTGACAAACATCCGCCACTACGAAGCCCTCACACAAGCCCAAGTCGCCATCCTAAGGGTTATAGAAGGCCTATCAACAAACCTCTCCGGCGATTTCCTAAGCCAAGATATCCGCGAGTGCATACACTACCTCGGCGAAATCACCGGCCATATCACCAACGACGAAATCCTCCATAACATCTTCGCCCACTTTTGCATCGGCAAGTGACTCCTAATTATCAATAATTAAAATTTATTGCAAACAATCAATAAATCATCATTTTATGGTGTTCCGTATTGTTATTATTCTTATCTTTGTCCCCTGTTAATATCATTTGTTTTGTGCAATTTTGTACCACCATTGTACCGCGATAGCTATAATTGATATTTTGTGCAATATTTAGTGTATAATTGAAACACTGTGAAACGAGATGAGACATTATGAGACAAAAAAGGGAGAAATTAAGGAGAAATAATGATGAGTTATGAGTAGTAATTTAGAGATTCAAAAAAGATGTGAGTTTTGCAATTAATTGTTTACAGCGCGGCGCGGACAACTACCACGAGGTATTGTTCACATGCCTGCAATTCTAAAGCGTATAAAGCAGGCAAACGATTCAATATGGTAGCCATAAGTTATTCTACCGTAAAAGAAATCGAACGGATAAGTGATGCTTACGATAAGATTAAGGACAAGGAATTTCTGTCTGTTTCAGAAACGGCGTTCTTGTTGAGTGTTGGCAGGGCAACGATATATCGCTACCTGCATAGTAAGGCACTAAAAGCCGTTCAGATTCAAGGCAAGACATTTATTCGGAAAGCAGATTTGGATGCGATGTTTGACAATACAGAGGAATATCGCGCCAAGCCGAGTAAGGAACAGAAGCCGATTTCGGAATTTTACACTGTTTGGAAAATCCTACGCAAACTGACCCACCTCTCCGATTCAAATTGACCCACCAAAGTTAATTTTCAAAACAAGTAAAAGTTGTGATTTTTTTTGATGTAAGATATCAAGTTTGTTTTACTTGGTTAT
>BNTS01000096.1 GCA_025996775.1 Bacteroidia bacterium
ACTTGAAAAATATAAAGGAAAATTGCCGAAAGAAGCATTGCTACCTACAATGAGTAACCAAAAGATGAATGCTTATCTGAAAGAGATTGGAACTTTGTGCGAAATAGATAAAAACCTCACAACTCACCTTGCAAGACACATGAATTTTTCTTTCCGACTGAAAACAAGCAAGTTGCAAGAATAAAAATCTTAGCAGGTAACGGTTTGGAAACGAGCGAATTTCTTTCTTTTACCTCATTTTGCACAAAATACAAAGAACGGCTTTCAACTACAAAGATATAAAAGATTACTTAACTTAACCATAGAGAAAGTAATATATTTATCTCCATGTTTATAATTTGTATTCAATGGATTTCGGCTCTATGTACGCAGAAAATGCTTTAGTTCGTTGATAATAAACGATTAAAGCATTTTCTTTTTCACCCAAATTGAATTTTTGTCCGCATTTTGTCCGCATTTTGATGAAGGTTGCAAAAAATATGTTGAAATGCAGATTAATTCTTTTATCCAAGATATCTTTGAAGCCTTTCCCTGTCGAAGGAATAATCTTCAACAAAATAAATTCATTGGTATAGTGAAAAAGGAATTCTACCCTTTAATCCTACAAGATGACACGAAATAGCATAGCATCTCACAATACACATGAACAAAGAAGCTGAAAAACTCTCTTTAGCATCTATAAAAAACACGATAACCCCAAATTTCTCAACGCCTTTCTATAGATAATGAATATGCATGGAAATTAAATAGCTTTGAATATTTTACTCCTGGTATTAAGCTATTTAACTCTATTCAATAGTAGATGTCCACTATAGCTATATGTGTAAACACTGATTTATGTGAAATGAATAAAAAGTAAAAAAGCTCAATATGAAAATCATCATATAGAGCTTTTTAGATAGTCAGCATTAACGGCCACCGCGGTCACCGCGGCTACCACCACCAAACTTAAATTCACACATCTTTTTCATACATTCGATGCAGAATTCATCTTTTTCATTACTTGTGATAAATTTTCTACCACAATGCTTACAAGTTTTTTCTATAGGCATAACTTTATTTATGTCCCCTCCTTATTCGGACAATTAGTTATTCAAAAAATTTTCAATTCTCACTCGTGTATTAGCTGGTAAATCAGAACTAAATATTTGATATTTATAAACATTCATTTCTTTAAACCAATTACCAAGAGTAAATTTCGTAATATCTTCATCTATTTTGTTATGATTATTTTCCGCATTAATTTCTAATACAAGAATTTCCAAATCCTGCAAGTCATTTTGCTTTGTAATAAGACCAAAATCATCTTTTTCTATTAGTTGTTCATGATTTGTTGTTCTATATTTCTTTATATTCTTTTCTAATAGATATGAATATCTATTACTATCTTGGTATTTACTATTAGCATGATAGATATATCCGTCTGTAAGGATTATTAAAATATTACGATAATTATTATCGTTTTCAATACAGTAATCTTTTACATCATCTTTAAAAAACCGCCAAATATCACTACCGACCCAATCGCTTGTTTTAATTGTTTGTGTGTATATTTCAGAAAGATTTGTAACAAAAATCTCTGTGATTGTATTATAAACATTATTTCGTCCATCATCATTTAATTTTGAACAATCAATATTCAAGATTTCTGCTATTTCGTTGATTGTAGAACTTGATGGTGCTGGATTAAAAAATATTCTGACTTTGCCTTTTGCTTTATAAGCTCCTAATTTTTTTATATTTAGTTTGAAATACTCTGTAACTGTCTTAACAATTTCAATATCTCGTTCAAAATGTTGTGGCGTGGCTGGATATTTTGTGGGACTTATTCTATCTGATAAATCTAATAATATGGAGATATTTAACTGCTTCTCTTGTGGTTTTGCCTGATTCTTCGCGTTATTATTATTTTGCGTGTTGTTACTACAAGAGAATAAAAAAAACAATGTACTTATAAAAATTATTTTTTTCATATTTGTTTAATTATTAATGTTAGTAATCCCCGCATTTGCCCATAATTGTTGTAAAAAAGCATTATGACATTGTTTGCACTCTTCTATTTGATTTTCAGGCAAGTTAGAACTATTTATATAGGCAATCCAACCTGTATAAAACCCATTAAGAGCAGGTAACATGTCTGTTATTTTAACTACTAGACCTGATATTAAATTTTTATAATATTCTATTTCTTCAGATGCGCTTATTTTATTTTGCTGTAGCTCTTGTATTTTTGTTTGTATTTCTTTGCACGTTTTTTCGCAATTTTCTATTTCTTTTTGCTTTACTTCTTTCGCATTATGTACAATATTTAATTTATGTTTGAAATCCATACAGAAATAAAAAACAATGCTTAATATCATATACGCTACGAAACCGGCAAAAATAATTGTCCAGAAATTTACATCCTGTATGGCTGTCTTGAGCGTCATCCTTACAGAATCAGCTCTTTCGTCGCCTACCAATCCTCCAATACGAATATCATCTATCTTTTTTGTAATATTGTAAGCAAGAATAACATCCCAAATAAATGAAATCAATATAACTACAAATGTTAAAGTCCTAAATATCCAATGCTTTTTTGAAGGTAATAAATGTATCACTATTCCTGCTGCTATAAATAGGAAAGGGAAAACTAATAAAAACATTACCCCCCCTATGCCTTCTGAAAACATTTGCGACAATGCTTGTGAGTCAAAAATAGCTTGAACAATTTTTGTGTTATCGGCAGTAAACTCCTTGAATATAGCAGAATACCCTGCTGAATTGTAAAAAAAGAATATGTATATAGATAAAAATATTGTAACTACTAGAAATATCCAATAGTAAATTTTATGAATAGCATTGCCCTTTATATCATTCCCTAATAATTCATCAGGATTTGTTTTCAATATGCCTAGCTCTTTTTCTAATTTATCTTTTTTATCTTGTTCTACTTTCAGCTTTTGGTTTTTTTCATCAATTTCTTGCTGAATTTGACCTAACTTTATATTAGAATCCTTTAATTTATCCAGTGCTTCTTCTTTACGCAGTCCTTGTATTGGACTTTGTAAAATCTCATTTCTTGCTTGCTGATACACAATGTCAAGTGTTTTATTAAATGCGTCTGGCATACCTTTGGCTTCTCCTGCTCTTTGAAATCCAAATGTATGATAATGTTGTTCATTAACATTCCTAGTTATTTCCATATTAGAAATTTTATCTTGTGTACTATTGGAATTGTTCATAAATTTTAAAATATATTTAGTGAATTTACAATTGTTTTTACATCTGACTTTTTAAAGCCACTAGCCACAATTCTTTTTCCTCCAATAATTTCAATTACCACGTCAGCAAAGAAGATTCTTGAGCCTATAGACACACTTGCAATATTGTTACGAGCAATGATGATTGATTGATAACCAAACACAAAACCTTTATAATAAGTAATTCTTACGGTGTCTATTTCCAAGCGATCGGGAAATAAAGTATTGTCAGATGAAAGGCGATGTGCGGTAAATGTGGGCATAGTATTACGGTGTTAGTTTGCTGATTTCTATTGAATAGTATATCAATTTGAAAATATGGATAACAAACATTATTATTGCTATAGGGATTGCAAATAATAGGAAGAACACACATTTAACCACAAAACCAACCGCATTGCCTTCAAATGAAGTTCCTTTATCAACATCTTTTGCTCCACTAAAAATCGTTTTTAATGGAGTTGCAGCTAAACCTAATGTGCCAACAACAATAAGTGACCCTTTTCGTTTATACTTTAATTCTTCTAATCTTGTCATATTTATAATGTTATAAAAAGTCTATCAATAGCAATTTTGGCTATTGACAGACTTTTGAGGTTAGTTGCATGGTTTTCCGCCATGTGCCCTACAAATTTGTCCAATCAAAGATACTTTTTCGCAAGAATCATAGATGTAAATGTAATAAGATGAACTATCATAGTCCCATCCATTATGTGAAGAACTTCCTACTTCAGTGTTAATCCTCTCTTTTGCATTTTCATAATCACTTGAGTTGTCAAATTGATACTTTGCAATTGTTGTTGCCATTCTTTTCATTTTTACGTCCGCTCCTTGCTCAGACATTACATTTTATAAAATTTTCAATTAAAATTCATTGTTTTTCTATATTCTGCTTTAATACCACTTCTTGCTTAGAGGTGGTACTATAACAGAATAAACAAATATATTTCTGTTTTTCAGTGATTTATATACCATGATTTATACAGAATAAAAAAATTTCCAACAGCATTGTAAAACAAATCAAGCAAATAAATTAGAAGGTTAAGCAATTATCTTATAATCAGGCTATCATTTCGTTTTTAGATTATTTTGAAGATATATTTTAGAACATTTAAACAAACACACTGATTTTCAGATAATTCATTGAGTGAAAAGGAAATTTTGGTATCATATCTTAAAAATATTTGAAATATTGTATGTCTTTATTAGAAATTATTTTGTATCTTTGCGCGCGAGTGATTTTTCAACATAGTACCACCTCTAAGCAAGAGGTGGTATCTTTTTTTATAAGGTGTTATAGCGCTATTATTTGGGCGTTTGCATCGTCGATGAGGGATTGATCCAAAGAAGCCAAATATATCCGGGTTGTTTTCTCATTCTCATGTCCCATCCCTTCACTGATAACCTGTACGGAAATTCCCTTTCGGAGTGCTATCGTTGCCCATGAGTGCCTTGAAACGTAGGAACTTAAAGGCTTTTCCAAGTCCAACATTTCCGATATCCGTTTGAGCCGTTTGTTATAGGTTCGTAAATTGCTATTATAATCAGGGTTTTGAGTGCTGAATATGGGAAGAAGATAATTGTTTATCGTAGTTTCTTTATAGTGTTTAATTATTTTTTCAATACATTTTTCTATTTTAATAGTCAGGACTTGCTTCGTCTTACTCCGGGCATAAACGATGTATCCATTTTTGAGATTGTTCTGTTTGAGATTGGCCATGTCAATAAAAGACATACCCCGTGTATAAAAACTAAACATGAAGAAGTCTCGTGCCAACTGTAGATTACCGTGTTCGGAAAGATCAATTTTATTCAACCTTACAATTACATCTTCATTTGTAGCCCGTTTGGACGTTTTGTCAATACCTGTATAAACATTCTTGAATGGGTTCTTAGAAACTGTCAGTCCTTTTATTACTGCCTGATTATATACCGACCTTAATGCCCGCATATAACAAGAAATACTGTTAATACAAATGTTGTTGTTTTTCAAATAAGTTTCATATCGTTGCATTAATACACTGTCGATCCGTTCTATTCGGATATCTTCCCCGTACCGGAATCGGGAAAAACTCCGTTGAGCAGTTTCGTAGATTGATGCCGTTTTGGTTCGATTCTCAGATTTCAAATTTCTAATCTGGTATTTTATAAATGGAAAGAAATAGCCGTTGAAAGAGTTATTGACATAGTATTCCACCAGTTCTTCAACTGTATATTCGCCTCGTTTTTCGAGGATGGAAATTAAATCGTAAATCTGTTGAGTCTCCGCTTCCAAACCGTTCTTCAGATTCTGTAAATAAACTCTCCTTTCTTGGTCTGCACTTTCTGTTATTACAACAGATAAACGGCTATTCCATTCATAAGGGAATAAACGAAAACGGGTCGTAATCAATTTGGCCTTACGATTATGAATCAATTGAAAATAGAGTACTCCCTCCTTATTCTTAATTGTAGATTTTCTAAATTTTATCTTTACTGATGTCATTTCTTCTACTGTTTCTTCAATGATTTTTCTTCCAACGCCTTTAACTCTCCGTCCAATTTCTGTATGGCAACATCCTGTTTCCGGTACTCATCCATCAGTCGCAAATAATCATTCTGCTGTTTCATGCAAAACAGTGTTAGGATAAATACCGGCAAGCCAAGAATAGTTATCACTAAAGCAGTCTTCCTAACCTTGAAAAACCAGAAATTGAAGTAATTTCCCTTATCTTCTATCTTTGATTCAACGGTTTCTTTTTGCTGTTTCCGTATCCGGCTAACGATATTCAAAATCTTTAAGATATTGTCATTTAGCAATTGGATATTCTTCCTGTTCGCCTCAAAGTGAGAGCCATTTGACATGCCAAGTATCTGAATCTCTCCCTTAACTTCAGTGATGATCTCATCTTTTACGTTGTTGAAATCAGGCTTAATTTCTGCCTGTTCATGAATTGGAATTGATAATTCTTGTGCTATTGAAAGCTCATCTAATTTCTTATCTATTTCTGATAGCTTTACCCATAAAGCATCGTTTGATACCGATTGTGCCATATTTTTATTGTTTTTAAATGGTTGATTAATTGTTTCTAAATCCAAAACCCTTACGTTTTTTCTTTTTCTTCTTTTGTACGGGCAGATTTTCCGCTTCATTCGGATTGTAAGCTGATGGACTAATATCGAACAGTCCACCAATACCGGATACCACATCTGCTGCTCCCGATACTAAGTTTTCCAAAAGACCATTGCCTGTTTCTTTCGGAATTGTCATTTGTAGCTGCTGCTCTTGAGCGTTCTCATTTAACTGTGCACCCAGTTTGGAATAGCTGAACTTCCTGTCAATCTCCGAACCCTTAAACGAATGCCCGCCTTTCTTAAACGAGATGCCTTGCACCTCATTCGTGTCGCCTTTATATTTACGGACAATAGATATACCCTGACGTTTCAAGGCTTCTTCAAACTGTTTCCAGTCCCTGACTTTGGGAAGGGTGTCTTTAACCGCATAGTAGATTTCATATTTAGTTTTCTCCGCTCCCTTTAGCTTTTGGACATTGACATTCTCTTTCCCCTGCCCGTAAGTCAGGTTGTACTTATCCTTTAGCTGTTTACAAACCTTCTCGTTTCGGTAACGGTCGTTTTTGTCGGATATGGTTTTACCATCGTTATCCACCCTATTAAATACGATATGGCAGTGCGGGTGCGCCGTATTGTTATGCCGAACAATAATGTATTGTGTATTTTCAATCTTCATTTCTTTCATATATTCTTTAGCCAACCGTTCCATAAACAGGTCTG
The DNA here is from genome assembly GCA_025996775.1 of Bacteroidia bacterium. Taxonomy (GTDB): domain Bacteria; phylum Bacteroidota; class Bacteroidia; order Bacteroidales; family Tannerellaceae; genus DFXE01. The sequence continues at coordinate 7,017 of BNTS01000096.1, forward strand.
TCATTCTTGGACTGTCTTCCGGTGAGAATGCCAAAGGAATATGCCCCACACATTTCGACAGGTTTGGATTCATCAAACTCTGCATATAAAAGCTATTGATAATGGACTTAGTATCCGTTTCCAATACGCCTTCGCTCGCTAAAATCTTTGCATCTTTATCGCCTAAAACGTAGGAAATACACCCCTTAAAGCTTCTTCCTTTTACTATTTTTCCAATCATCCGACAGCTTGTTTATGATGTTTTGTATCTCTTCCAGTATAGGTTCAGCTCTGTTTTCGAGCCGTTTTGCACTCAAAAACTTGGCAGTTTTAACCAGCTGATTCAGGTTATTCCCCATGTTCGACAGGCTTCGAAGTGTTTCCAGCTCTTCTTTTTTTAGCGGTTCCTTTATCTCTCCGTCGAGGATGGCATCATGACAATAGATACTAAGGGGAAGATTGGCTTTGGCTGCCCGGTGCCGGATGGCATAGAGTTCCGGCTCGGAAAAGCAGACCCCGATGGTCTTGCTCTTTCGGTTTACGGAACTCTTCTTCGGGCGTCCGCCTTTCTTCTTACTATCTGAATTGTCAGGGTTCAAATCTCGTTTACGCTTTAGCCATTACTTCTTCCTTTCTTCAAAATTGCCGACCAACGGGAGCAATTTTCCTTTGGCAGTCAGCCAAAGCGAGGGTTTTCATGCAATGAAAACATAACCTCGCTACGCTAACACGAACATTTATGTTCCTTTAAAATGGTAAGTCGTCAATACTATACAGACTTACATTGCAACTGGTAGAAGCTAAACACTACAGCTTCTTCCATAATTCAACATCATCCCGGTAGATTTCCAAATGATGGCGGGCAAGGTTTTCAATAAAGCCCGATACGCTTCTCCCTCTACCTCCCAGCTTGCGGGCAATCTCATCCAGCCTGTCCCGGACTTCACGGCTAATAAATACCGGCTTGCGGTCTTCCAATTTCGGAACCGTAAGAAATAGCTGCCGGTATTCTTCCAGCGATTCCTTCCGCTGTTTACCACCGGTACGTTTGGTACTTGTGGTTACTGTCGAACGTGTAGCATCCGTTGGTTCCGATGATTCAGTTTGCAAACTATCCGCACCATCGGTACTTTCTTCCGGTTGGATAGTAGAATCAGTACCGATACCAACGACATTTTCTTTACTGCCTTTCCCGGTTGCACTTGAATCACCGGATACATCTTCCCTCAAAAATTTCTTGAGCTGCTCTTCAGTGTTTCCATCCGCTTGCTTGGGTAGCTTCGTTTTCCCGACTACCGCATCCGGCATCCAATCATCAGGGATTTGTTTTTTACTGCTGCTGTTGTCAGTTTGTTTACTGTCCATAGAATATTGTATTTTAAAAGTAAATAATGTGATTCCCCAATACAAGGAGAACCGATTGTCGGTTGCAAATAAACGACTATTAATCAGCAGACAGATTGAATCGGGTTCACATGGTTCATTCTGCAATATCTTACTGCTGTACCGTCTGTATGAACGGTGCAAACCGCACCGATTCGCACACCGGATTATAGCATACCGGCAAAGCATCCTTATCTAAAAATCTAATTTCATGTTTGAGATTCGGGTAGGTATGGAAGAAGTCTGGAAAGGAACTTTTTCAGGCTGAAATTTCCGTCTAAATGAAAAAAACTCTATTCTACCTATGGACACTCCGCGCCACAAGCATCCACTTGGGTTTTGAGCCTTTGGGATATGAGTTTTTCTGTTTTACTTCAAATCGGGAAGAAGAAAACTCAGGACTTTGATGCCGGAAGCTGCCAATTGAGTGCCACTCACTACCAGCCGGTTCATAAATCATTGAAGTGCTATTTTTTCTTTTTTACTTCGCAGCAGGATGATGAAAATATCACCGGATAAAGAGTATGATGTAGTGCAAAATATAGCCGGTAACTGCAAACGGATTTATTCTTTGGCGTGTGATAACCGGCTGCCTAATTTTGAGGAAAAAAATGAATAATAACCAATAAGATATAGAGTAATGGAAATAGTAAACATTGATGCAAAGACATTCGAGGATATGCTCTCGAAGTTTGAAAGTTTTGCCACGCGGATGGAACAGCTATGCCGCCTGCATGGTGATAAGAATATGAGTGAGTGGCTGGATAATCAGGACGTATGCCTGCTGTTGAAAATATCCCCGAGGACTTTACAGACGCTCAGGGATAACGGGACATTGGCTTATACGCAGATTAACCACAAGACCTATTACAAACCGGCAGATGTGGAAAAGATTGTCCCTCTGGTGGAAGACAAGCGTAAACAGGCTAAATATAAAGAGAAACAGATATGATGATGGAAGAAGAATATCAATACCATAATCTCCTTTCCTTGTGGCAGGGTGGCTGGATGAGTGTCAACGGAAATCCCGACATTTATATTTTTCAGGGTTATGACAGCAACTATTGCCTGCTTGCCTACAGCTATGATAAGGAATACGGCCGTGGTACCTTTTCCTGTTATGAAATAGAGGCGGATGAAGGCGGCAGTTATATCCGAATGGGAATGAAGCTCTGCCGAATGGAACCGGAAGAATCGCCTTATGGTTTGCATATCTCAGGCTGGGGAAGCTATATGAAGAATTGAAAAAAGTAAAAGATAAATGTTGAATTTAAAAATTGTAAGTTTATGAGCAATGAGTTAATCACAAGGGAGAACAACGAAAGGGTCAAAGGATTTTTTCTTTCACTGGATCGGCTGTCAGCAGCGATGGAGAAACTGTTCACATCCCGCAAACCGACCCTGAACGGAGACAGTTTCTTCACGGACGAAGAACTGTCCGAAAAATTGAAATTGAGCCGCAGGAGTTTGCAGGACTATCGCAACGAGGGGCGTATTCCGCATATCAAGCTGGGTGGGAAAATCCTGTACCGTTCTTCGGATATTGAAAAGTTGTTGGAGGAAGGATACAGGGACAAGTTCCGGTAGCTACTACCCAAAAGCCTCCCTTTGAATATTTTTTCCTTTTTCAACTGATAAACGCCTCATTAATAGAAGGAGAATAAATAAGACAAGGCTATTTCGACAAATACTCTTTTTCGTGGAGCGAAAAAGGAAGATTTGTCGAAATACCCGGAGGGTTTAGCCTTGTCGTTTTATTCCCTTCTTTTATCTTTGTGTTCAGATGAAAATGGATTATTTCAATTTAATAATACCTTGTCATCCCACAGGGTATTCATCAGGATTTGCTGTCCGATGGTATTTGTAACCATTTTTCTCATCAGCCGGTTCCTGAATATTTCCGCATTTTTCGATTTAATCCTGAAAGACAAGGCGGTAATCATTTCCAAATTATATTGCTCCACAGAACTGCCGTCTTTATAGTAATAAACTCGACAAACCGCTCTCTCATCAAGTACTCCGGTTTTAAGAATTGAACGGATGTTACTGCTAACTTTGGCTGCAAAGCATTCAAACAGCTTTGCAATTTCGTACTGCGTCATCCAAATCTTACAGGATGCAGGAACGGATACAATTCCGTTTTCTATCTTTATTATTTCTCTATCCATGGCTGTACGGTTTTAATTGCGTTATTTTGCATTGTTTTTCTTCGTTCCATCAACCTGTCCATATCTTCCGATATTTTCATATCCGTTACTTTTGCGTAACCCTGTGTTGTGCTGATGTTTGCGTGTCCCATCATCTTGGCGATACTTTCTATCGAAATACCTGCCGAAAGCAATAATGTTCCAAACGAGTGCCTGCTTTGATGATAGGAAAGATTCTCTTTCAATCCCATCGAAACGCCAATTTGGTTTACATCCCACCAAATCATATCACGGACAGGCAAGGGAAATACAGGCTGGCTGTCATCGGTTGTATTATAAAGCATCAGAATTTGTTCTGCTGCGGGATGCAACGGAATAAATGCCTCTACATTTGTTTTTACCCGCTGTTTCCGGATATACAATCTTCCTTCCGCTGTTTTCCCGATATGATGCGGATAAAGCCGATGTATATCCACGTATGCAAGACCGGTCAGCGATGAAAAAATGAAAGCCCTGCGAACCAGTTCCATCCGTGAATCACGCATTGGAGTTTCCATAATCCGTTTCAAGTCAGATTTACTTATGTAACGGTGCTTCGCCGGTTCTTTCTTCTCGTACCTTACATCTTCAAGCGGGTTAGTTCTCAACACTTCTTGGTCAATGGCAATGTAAATAAGCCGGTTGAGCCAAGTGATGCATCTGTTTACATACGAGGATTTACGCCCTTGCGTATTTTTTAGAAACAGTTTGAACGATTCCCCGAACTCTCCGGTAATATCCGAAAAGACGATGTCTTCCATCCCTCTTGAGTGGATAAAGTTCCGAAGGTTAGTCTGCGTGTTCCTGGACTCGCGATAAGTGGAAGTAGAATTTATTTCAATCGAACGAACCCGTAAACGTTCTATTTCCACTTCACCTGCCTGCAAAAGAAAGGCCGACGCGGAATTTATGCCCACAATCGTATTTTTAAGTAGCTCGCTGCTGACTGCACCCTGTTCTTTGAGAATATGCCCGTAGGTGTGTTCAATTCGATTGCGAAACTCCGAAAGGCGATTATTATCCCTTTCCGCTTTGATTATGCCTTTTTTGGCATTCCACTCTTCGGGCTGACAATAGATACCTGTTGCAATAACCGCTTGCTTGCCATCAATACTGATTCGGCATAAAACGGCTGTTGTGCCATCGGACTTAACCTTACTCCGGTTAATGTAAAATAATAGTTTGAATGTACTTCGCATATTAATATGTTGTTTAATCGTTTATTATTATCTGTTGTTTAGATAATTAACTTCAAATCTCTTGTCGCTTCAATGAATTTATCCATGTCCTCAAAGAGTTTTTTCGGGGTAACACGGGCATAGATTTGGGTGGTCTGTATATTACTGTGTCCCAACATCCGGCTGATAGTTTCTATCGGAACACCTTCTTCGAGCGTAATAAGGCTTGCAAAGCTGTGCCTCCCTGAATGATAGGTCATTGGCTCTTTTATGTCTGCCATAATCCGCAAGCCTTTCATATTGGCTTTTACTGTGTCTTGCGATTGCATCGGGAATATTGTATCCCTATTTTCGTCCTTATACTTTTCTATCAGTGCGATAGCTTCGGGCAATAATTTGATACGCGCCCGGTAGTCCGTTTTCTTCCTTGCATATTTGAGCCACAGGCTGCCTTCTTCATCCGTAAACAGGTTCTCTTTGGTAATACGAACTACGTCTGCGTAAGCAGTTCCCGTGTAGCAGGCAAAAAGAAATAAATCTCTCGTGAAAAGATGAGAACGGTGTTTTTCAGGAATCTCCAAATCCCGTATTTTCTCGAAACTTTCCCTGCTTAATGCTTTTGGGGTAGTTTCTTTCTGTTTAGGCAGTTTGTAATGAGCAAAATGAAATTTTTCGGAAATTCCATCTTTGAAAGCAATCTTACAGATTTTCTTCAGGATAGCCAGATAATGGCGGGCGGTATCCATTGAATATCCTAATTCTCCCAAAACAAAATCCTGATACTCCCGAATAAACTGTTCGTTCAACTGTCCGAAAGCAACATCTTTTGTTTTGAACTTCTTTTTAATAAACTTTCCGAGCGAACGGTGCGTGTACACATAAGTGCTTAAAGTGGTCGGAGCAACGTCAATATCGACGCGGGCTTTCAGTCCGTCCATGTGCCGGTCGAGAAGAGCGAGCAGGGTCATTTGCGTATCCATGCTTCCCTGATATAAGACCTTTACCGATTCAGCATCAAAAGGCTTTTTGCGTTCCACAAGGCTGTCAAATGCCGAATGTACCGCCAACAATAGTTTTTCTATCTTGGCATTAACTTTAACTGCCTCACGACTTTTGCCGTCCAAACGGCTTTCTCGTGGATTCCACAGGGTGGGAGTACAGGAGATTTTACAACTGAACTGTGACATGGAACGGTTTACGGTAATGCGTCCCATAATCGGAGCTTTGCCCGATTTGTCCAAACCACTCTTTTTGAGATAGAGTAGCACCTTGAATTTTTCTACTTTCATACGCTTATATTTTAATTGGTAAAATTACCTATTCTATAAGCGTTCTTTGTTATGCAAAATACTGTGAATAACCACATAAGAAACGGATTGAATTTCTCTTATCTGCACTCTGTTACCTGTCTTCATTCCGGTAACAACCCGAATAACGGTTTGGTAACTGAAAGAGTGCAATATTCTACAATATTCTGCTTTTTGGCAAAATGGCAATTTGAGTAAATCAACTCATTCTAAACAGATTGCGTTATCACTTCACCGTTTTGTGTTAGCTTGCTTTTGGGGATATTACTCACCTTGCACGTCATACCTTCGCTACCACTACCACCCTATCAAAAGGTGTTCCAATTGAAACGGTTAGCAAAATGTTGGGCCATACGAAACTTCAAACGACACAAATTTATGCCCGTATTACCGACAATAAAATCAGTAATGATATGAATAAATTGGCAGGGAAATTGAATGGGATTGAAAACATGTATGAAAGTAATTGAAAATTAAGTCATTAAAAAAGCATTATGGAAACAGGAAATATAAAAATCAAAGAAAACGACAAGCAGCAGTTTGTTGTCAATGTGAAATTGGTAAACGGCAACTTATGGCTCTCAACTTGCCAGATGGCGGATTTGTTCAACACCTATGAGCAGACGGTCGAAAACAATATCCGGGCAATCTTTCAAACCGGAATACTCTGCGAAAAAGATG
>BNTS01000097.1 GCA_025996775.1 Bacteroidia bacterium
GGCAATGCGTCTAAGGTAGTTTCAATACTCTTTCCTGAGCTTAAGAGACCAAAGGTGGTAAGTACACTTCTTCCTACCAGGTTATACTTTTCCTTTAATTTTCGTTTATCCAAATGAGCTACCAAGTGAGTGCCGTGTGGAATTACGTTTATCTTCTTTTCCGCAATTTGATAATCACTCAACAGTATCTGGGCAGATGTCTGTGTCATCACTATAATGGCTGAACAAGCAGAAGCTATTTGTCGCAGGTATTGCTTGAAAGCCTCTTCCGGGCCGGATAGAACAGTATGAAAAACGATAATGACCGGTTTAGTAAATGCTTGCAACAGCCTCAGAAAAGCTTCTTCCTGTCCTTGAAAAAGACCAAATTCATGCTGAATAAGTATAAGGGAGATGTCAATATCTCTATTCACAATATCTGCCAAACGTAAATAACCGGAAGCATCCGAAGTGTCCAGCTTATATCTCACGCTATCGGAATAGGTGTGCTTTTCTTCCGTTGTTTCCAAGGCACATACTTTGACAGCATACGAATAACCGAATTTAGAATGGATAGCCTGTATCAAGTCACTGGAGAATGTGGCAATTCCACATTCTCTGGGGGGATAAGTTGTAAGACATAGTACCGCTTTCATTTTTTATGCGTCATTAGTTCGTTTACTAACTCCTTTATGTTTACGGATACGCAGGCTACACATTGGTCGGCAGCACCGTAATAGATATAGAGGGTATCACCAAACAAGGCTGTCCCTGTAGGGAAACAGACTTCATTCACAACACCTCGTCGCTCATATTCAGTTTCGGGGCCGAAGAGGGGATAAGGCAAGCGTGCTATTTCCAAGGAGGGATTATCAAGATCCAACAAGGCTGCACAAGCTGAATAGATATACCCTTTCGGCGTATCATATACGCTATGGTATATCATCAGCCAGCCTTCAGGCACTTCAATGGGAGGACATCCTGCCCCGATATAGCTTGATTCATGAGGGTACTTGGCTTCGAAAAAAATATTCTCCGTAAAATCCAGAAAATAATTGATCCAGAAATCGTATGTCAAGTCTTCTATATTATCTATGCTAACTAATTGTATATCGGGTTTTATCCGGTGCATAAAATACAGTTTACCCTGTATTCTGCGAGGGAAAAAGACTAAGTTCTTATCTGTGATAGAATTTTTCTTTCCTCCACTTGTTTCCGATTCCCCTTTATTATATGACCTGAAATATTTCCCCACATGCTCGTCTTTGGCAAGGATGAGTTCTGTAAACTGGTCAAACGTAAATTGAGACAGGATGATACCTCTTTTGTCGAACTGAGTTAAATCGGATGATGTGGCTAAAGCTCCCAGCGCGTTGACGCCATCGTATGCTGTGTAACTCATATAGTACGTGTCTTCAATCTTTACAATACGTGGATCTTCTACACCCTGACATTCATAAGCAAACTCCGGATACAAGATTGGTTCTTCATTTCGTTGAACTACTTCAAGCGGTCCTTTTAAGCGGCAATAGCCAATTGTTGAATGGTTTCCTACTCTTACGGCACGGTAAAACACATGTACATAACCCCCTTCGGCTATGACGGCTGGATTCATCACGCCCTCGTTTTCGAAAGCATAATCTGTTCTTTCCAGGATTACACCTTCTCTTTTTATGGCAATCATTACAGTTTGGACTTTGTGTCTATAATGCCATCCTGCTTACTTGCTCTTCCTTTTTGATATTCGGAGAGTACTTTTGGGCTATCGCCCGAAGCCTTTTCTTTTTTCTTTTCCTTTTTCCTTTCGATACCTTTCATAAGATTTAATTGTTTTAATATATTTTCTTTCAGTAAATGGTAAAGTTACGACAAATAAATTTGTAAAGCAACTAATTAAGGTTGATTTGAATCTTTAATGCTTATTTTATCTTAATTGATAGATGTTGCTGAGGATTTGGTTTGTATATTTGTTGCGACAATACACAAGTTTGTTTGATATGGTTGATACGAAAGAACAGTTTGAGAAGGTGATAGCTATCTGTAGAGGGCTATTCGAGAAGAAATTGAGTGATTATGGGCCTTCGTGGAGAATTATGCGGCCGAAGTCGGTGACTGACCAGATATTTATTAAAGTCAACCGCATCCGAAGCTTGGAGACGAAAGGCGTCGCTTTGGTAGACGAAGGAATTAAGCCGGAGTTTATAGCGATTGTTAATTACGGAGCCATTGGACTTATTCAGTTGGAGCTGGGTTACTCGGATGCTTCGGATATTACGAGCGAAGAAGCCTTGAGGCTGTACGACAAACATATCACCATAGCCAAAGAGTTGATGTACGCGAAGAATCACGATTACGACGAGGCTTGGCGCAGCATGCGCATCAGCTCTTATACCGACTTAATCCTGATGAAGATTTATCGCACCAAAGAGATAGAGGACAACAAAGGGATCACGCTGGTGTCTGAAGGAGTGGACGCCAATTATATGGATATGATTAATTACGCCTTGTTTGGCCTGATTAAGCTTGAGTTTGGAGAAGAATCATGAAGATATGAAATACAAGGAGATTATAATCAAGACAATTGCAGAGTTTTGTCGCTTGCTGATCGGAGTGGTTTTTGTATTTTCCGGTTTTGTGAAAGCGATAGACCCAATGGGCTTTATCATAAAGATTGACGACTATCTGGGTGCTTTCGGGATGGATTCGCTTCGCCCGTTGGCTATCGTGGTGGCTTTCTTTCTGATTGCGCTTGAATTTATCTTGGGAATTAGTCTGCTATTGGGTGTTTACCGGAAGTATGTATCCCTTCTGACGCTTGCTTTTATGATGGTGATGACGCCACTTACGCTCTATCTGGCTATCTTCAATCCTGTGACTGACTGCGGATGTTTTGGCGACGCACTGATTATCACGAACTGGCAAACGTTCTTTAAAAATGCTGTTTTGCTGTCGGCAGTCATCTTCTTATTGTTCCATAACAGGAAGTTGTTTTCAATCTATACGCCAAAAACCCGGTGGTTTGTTCCCTTATTTGCTTTTCTATACTGCATTTTATTTGCATCCTGGAACTATAATCATCTTCCTTTTATAGATTTCCGTCCTTATAAAGTTGGAGTGAATATCCCTGAACAAATGCATATTCCCGAAGGCGCTCCTGAAGATGAATACAGGTACTCGTTTATTTATGAGAAAGACGGGGTGAAGAAGGAATTCTCTCTCGACAACTATCCTGAAAACGACAGTAGTTGGACATTTGTTGAGTCGAAGACAACCCTTGTAAAGAAAGGCTACGCTCCCCCAATCACCTCCTTCAACATCTTCTCGCTGGAGGGAAATGACGTAAGTGATTTGCTTTTAGAGAATCCGGACGATCTCTTCCTGCTCATCGCCCCGCATTTAGAGGATGCCAGCGACGAACGTATCGACGAGATAACCAATATATACGAGTACACTTTGGCGCATCATACTCCTTTCTTTTGCGTCACAGGCTCTTCTCCCGAAGCTATCCAGCCTTGGATAGAGCGAACCGGAGCCGAATATCCTTTCCTGCAGGCCGACGATGTATTGCTGAAAACCATTATCCGCTCAAATCCCGGCTTAGTGTGGCTAAGGAATGGTACCATCATGATGAAGTGGCATTATAAGGATTTACCTTCGGAGGACGAAATAGACGCTCTATTGACCGGAAAAGAAACGGTTACGAAAGGAAAAGGCTGGATTCTTATGAATATGTTAACTTTTACCTTACCTTTGTTGCTTGTTTGGTTATATGATTACTGGTTCTTCCGGCGGAAAAGACAACGCACGGATGTAGCAACAACGGAATGATTGCAAATATGTATTACAATATAAATATATCAAGTTATGAGAAAGAATATTATTGCCGGTAACTGGAAAATGAACACTACCCTTTCCGAAGGTTTGGCATTGGCTAAAGGATTAGACGAAGCCTTGAAAGGCAAAACACTCAAATGTGACGTAGTGATTGGTACTCCGTTTACTCATCTGGCAAGCGTGGCTGCCGCTATTGATACAAAGCGTATCGGTGTGGCTGCCCAAAATTGTGCCGATAAGGATAAAGGCGCTTACACGGGCGAAGTATCTGCCGCTATGGTAGCTTCTACAGGAGCTGAATATGTAATCCTTGGCCACTCTGAACGTCGCCAGTATTACCACGAAACGTCTGTAACACTGGAAGCAAAAGTAAACCTGGCGCTTGCCAATGGCCTGACTCCTATCTTCTGTATCGGCGAAGTTTTGGCCGAGAGAGAAGCCGGCAAGCACTTCGAAGTGGTAGACGAACAGGTTAGAACCGCTTTATTCGACCTCTCTCCCGAAGACTTCAGCAAAATAGTCATTGCCTACGAACCCGTTTGGGCTATCGGAACCGGCAAAACGGCTACGGCCGATCAGGCTCAGGAAATCCATGCACACATCCGCAAGACACTGGCTGCTAAATACGGAGACGTAATTGCAAACGATACAACCATCCTCTATGGTGGCAGTATGAATGCAGAAAATGCAAAAGACCTGGTTGCTAAACCCGATGTAGACGGCGGCCTTATTGGTGGCGCTTCTCTCTCGGTTGAAAAATTCCTTCCAATCATTGAAGCTTTTTAAGTATGAAATACTTTGCAGGAATATATCTACTTCTTGCCTGTGCCTTCCAATTGGAGGCACAGGTTATTCCGTATACCCAGGAACGGCAGACCATTTTCGATGAATTGCAAGCCTACCGTGCCGGTAAAGGGAGCGTTATTATAGACCAGTCTCCCGGTATCCGTAACCTGGTTGGTTCGCATTTGTTTGGAGATATTGAAACCAATCCTGATGGTACGCAGTATCTTAAATTTCAGGGATACCGTGTACAGGTATACTCCGGCAACGACCAGCGCGCCTCGAAAGACGAAGCTTTCAAGCGGGAGAAAGAACTGAAAGAAGCCGCTCCCGAGCTATCCACCTATGTTACTTATAATGCCCCCTTCTGGCGGCTGCGCGTAGGCGATTTCAGTTCCAATGAAGAGGCTTATTTTGTTCAACGCCAACTCATGCAACAATTCCCGAAATTCGGAAAGGAAATGTATATCGTGAGAGAAGACATCAAACTATCTATTAATGACACATTCTGAAGACCCCAATCCTACACTCAATGCGTTGGCCGGTCACTATAAAAGTATTATCCATCTCCTTGGAGAAGATCCCGAACGCGAAGGACTACTTAAAACGCCTGAACGAGTAGCTAAAGCCATGCAGTTCCTGACGAAGGGCTATGATGAAAGCCCTGAAGAGGTTCTGGCGTCGGCCATGTTCCTTGAGGAAGGCTACAAACAAATGGTTATCGTAAAAGACATTGATTTCTTTTCACTCTGTGAGCACCATCTGCTGCCCTTCTTCGGCAAAGCGCATGTGGCTTATATTCCCAACAAATACATCACAGGCCTCAGCAAGATACCCCGCGTGGTAGACATCTTCGCCCGCCGCCTGCAGATTCAGGAACGCATGACGCTCCAAATCAAAGAATGCATCCAAAAGACCCTGAATCCTCTCGGCGTAATGGTTGTCATCGAAGCCCAGCACATGTGTATGCAAATGCGTGGCGTCTCCAAACAAAATTCCCTCACTACAACTTCCGACTTCACCGGCTTCTTCCAGCAAGCCAAAACCCGTGAAGAATTTATGAACCTCATCAAGAAATAATCTTCCCTCTACTGTAATTCTCCGTATCTTGCTGCGACTAATGGAGTAAAAGATGCGTAAGTGATGGACAAGCAAGCATTAGAGGCGGCGTTTATTTCACTGGTCGAGGAACATAAGCAAATTATCTACAAGGTATGCTATATGTATGCTTCCGACAAGGAGAATCTGAACGACCTGTATCAGGAAGTGGTGATAAACCTATGGAAAGCCTTCCCCCGCTTCCGGGGCGAGTGCAAGGCGTCGACATGGATCTATCGGATCGGACTGAATACCTGCATCTCCTTTCTCCGCAAAAGCCGGTCGCACCCTGAAGTGGTACCCATTACGGTGGACCTGGAAGCCTTTGCCGACGAAGAAGACAAAACCGCCCAACTGCACGACCTATACCAAATGATTAGCCGCCTCAGCCAACTTGAACGCGCTTTGATTCTTCTTTGGCTGGAAGAGAAAAGCAATCAGGAAATAGCGGAAATCATCGGTATCTCGCGCAACAACGTTGCCGTCAAACTCACCCGTATTCGCGAGAAACTCAAACAAATGTCGAACAGTTAAAATCCTCATCAATATGGAACTGGAAGAATTAAAAGCAGGCTGGAGCATCCTAAGCGAACGCCTCAATCAAAACGAAATCCTCAACAAGCGCATCATCAAGGAGATGATTACCAAACGGACACAAACGGCTTATGACCGGTTGCTGGGATTCAATGTCAGAGGTCTGATTTTATGCCTGACAGCTATCCCTGGAGTATTGCTGATAAACATGTTCCCTCTTTTTCATAAATCCTTGTCTGTAGTTATAACAGCCGAAGTTGTTATTATTTTGGCCTCTATATGGGCAGCTATTAAGATCAAATACCTATACCAATTTCAGTTGGATAGGAAAACCGTCCCTCAACTCTCTCTTTGGGCATTGAAATATAAAAAGCTTATAAAATATGAGGAGATTTTCACATACATAACCTTGGTCATCGTGATTACAATAATGTATTTTCTAATACGTTTCTCTACCATGATGATTCTTTTCTGCGCACTTGTTGTCATATTTGCAAGTATCCTATCCTATATCCTTTACTGTTATATAGAGAAGAAAAATATAACAACCATCGAGCAAGGTCTGGAAGAACTGAAAGAGCTGGAAAAGGAAGCCTAATCCCCCTACATAGCAGTTTTGTCCTAATTGGAAAATCCGACGCAAATTGACCTGCTTTCGCCGATTCAATTTGCGTCGGATTTTCCATTAATAGCGAAATTGCCAACACAAATAGCGAAATTGTTAACAATAGGTTCCCGGAACAAATGTACTTTTGAGCTGGATTAATAAATAATAACGCCAAATAATAGAAGCAAGATATGAATACTAGAAAAAGATGGACTTTATTACTGGCCGGGATATTATTACCGGCAATGTTTTCATTTGTACAATCCCAAGTAACGATAGGTTCCGGCAAGAGGCCTGCCAGAGCTGCCCTGCTGGACCTTAAAGAGCAAGAAGCGACAAATGATAATGTAACAGCAAACAAAGGAGGATTGGTGCTGCCAAGGGTGAGATTGGAAAACAAGAAGACATTGGATCCATTTATCAATTCTCAAAGCGACCCGGAATGGCTAAACTCTCCCGCGAAGGTGAAAAAAGAACATGTAGGCTTGATGGCGTACAACCTGAACACAAGCAACGGGTTTGCTGAAGGCATCTATGTGTGGGATGGAGCCGGGTGGAATAAAGCGGGAGGGGATGACTCCTGGAACTTGTCCGGTAATGCAGGCACCGACCCTGCCGCTAATTATATAGGAACTTCCGACGCTTCCGACCTGTCAATCAAGACTAATAACAAGGAGGCTATGCGTATTACGGCGCAAGGCGAAGTGTCGTTGAAGAACATTCCGCTGGCGCCGCCCACTGCCAGCACATCTCAACTGGTGGTTGATAATGCCACAGGAATTTTACAGGCGATAGGAACAGCAACGAATAATAAAATGTTCAACTATATCAAGTATGAAATTGATAACGTAGAAGGAGATTGGATTAAAAATTTTGATACGAAGATACCGAAGGATGACTATACGCTGGTGGTGATAGGTTCGTCGTTCAGTCATCCAATCCAAGTACTGACAGGAACAAAAGACGGGAAATCAAACGATGAAAAGGTAAACAGTTATAACTGGTATGCGCCCCCGATGGAAGTATATGCATTCTCAGACGGTTCCACTTGGAGGCTGTATGCCGATTATGGCTATTCAGCGGCTATGGATCCCGTTACCAATAAACCCATCAATGGAAAATGGATTATTCATTGCCTCTCCATTAATAATACAGTGGTGAAAAAATTGGAAGACAAAGACTTTATATTCAACATGAATGGAAAACCGACCGGCGGCGCTCCTAACAAGCCCAACGGATTGTAAAAGGAAATATTTATGAAGCAGAGTATTATTTATTTAACAGCAATTTCTACTATAATTGCAGTATCTTGTAGCGAAAACAAAAAGGAAACGGCCAAAGGGATTGATATCAAGAATTTGGATACTACGGTTGTTGGAAAATTCTACGCAAATTGCCCCACCTCTCCGATTCAAATTGCCCCACCAAAGTTAATTTTCAAGTTACGTAAAAGTTGTGATTTCATTCGACTTTTCATCAACCTTGATTTGACCCAAACTCAATTGATTGGCTTTGGACCAGGCACTGACCATATGGACTGCCCATTATTCTCCGCACGGCTGCATTATTCTCCTTATTTCTTGCGCAACTTGAGCTTGCTGCACAACAAGCCTTATGCTGTCACGGCATCTTCTAAACTAAAACTCTATCTTATAACTTATATTAGGCAGGACTATCGCCGACATATACTTCACCGGCTTGTCTGCACGGTAATCGTAATAATAGCTATCAAACTCTTCATTGCCTGTTACATTTATTACTTTCAGGGAGAACTCGTGGGAAATACTTTTCTTGTTGATTTTATAAGCGGCAGTAAAATGGCTGATAAAATCAGGTGAGAACCGGGCTGCATACGCTTGGGATGTATCATAAACGAGGCTTTGCGAAGCTTTTGACGCTTCCTCGTCCAAAGGAATATACCGTTCCCCGCCCTGGAAAGAAAAACGGAGGCTGAGGCTTAGCATATTTTGCTTTTGTTTACCTATTTTCCATTCTTTTCCAGCCAGCGCATTGAGGAGGTAAGTACGGTCCAGGCGGGTATTCCTCCAAACGCCATCGCCTCCCATATAACGCGATTTAAACAGGGAGGCGGTAAACAAGTAGTAATAACCGCGGTGCAGGTAACGTTCCAAAGTGAAGTCAATCCCATAGTTTTCCCCTTTCCCGGAGTTCACTAAGGGAAGCATCATGTAAAAGTCCCGGTAGTTAATCAAGGATAAAAGGCTGTCTTTTGCCACCGGGATATGATAGAGGTATTGGTAATACGGTTCAACCTTCAAATGGATATATTCGGATATAGACCAGTCGTAGGCAAATACGAAATGATGCGCTTTGGCAAAATCCAAATTTTTGTTCACAAGCCCGCCGCCAGGTTGAGGCGCTTCCACGAAATAGTAATCTAAATTCTCGCGGCGGCTATGTTCTCCATAAGCTAATCCGAAAGAATGTTCTTGTGAAGCCTGCCATTTGATACCCACACGCGGTTCTACTACCCATTTCTTATTAAGGAAGAAATACATGCCATGCAAGCCGATGTTTCCCGACAGCCGGTTATTTAGCCGGATAGATGATTGGCTGAAAGCGGATAGCAACAATGAGCGCCCGCTTCCTTTCGCATAATTATTCATGCTTCCCGGAGGATAAATATTTACATCCGGACTCATATTATAATCTATATTATAGAACAAGCCGGTGGCGTTAATACCCGTCCGGTTGGTATGCGCAGCGCTGAACTTTTTATTAAAGTAAGAATCAAAAGATATGTTCCAATTCGTGCTTCTCATATCCGTAACACGTAAAGAAGTCCAATCGCTGTAAGTTTGGTCCATGAGGAGCCTGTTTTGAGTAAAACTTGCGACTAAGGCGCTTTTGAAGTAAGAATTATTAAGAGATATTTTATGCCCTATCCCTCCGGTCGCTTTGGTTTGCTTGAAGTCTCCGTAGCCTTCAAAAGAATTAAGCCATTCCAAGGTGTCCTTTGGGACGGATTGGAGATAATGGTCGATGATTCCAATACCCCACAAGGAGAACGTCCCGGCACGCTTTGTTGGAAGATTTACTTTAAACGAAAGGTCTTGGTAGCGCATACCGGCTGCATCCCCGGTCAAATCCGGGAGGAGGCTGCCTGCCAATGCCATGGATGAATACCGGTAGTTGAAAAGGTAAGACGCTTGTTTCCCTTTTTGGAACGGGCCTTCGGAAGCAAACTCAACGCCCAGCGTACCTATTTGCGCCGTATGTTCGTATTGCTGGTTATTCCCGCTACGCAACTGCATGTCAAACACGCCCGACAGCGCATTGCCGTATTCTGCAGGAAAGGCTCCGGTAAAAAAATCGGAATTTCCCAAGACCTGCGAACTCAAAGCCGTAAGAATCCCTCCGCCTACGCCCGTAATATCGGAGAAATGGGTAGGATTAGGCACTTCGGCTCCTTCTATCCTCCATTGCAGGAACTGGGGAGAATTGCCCCGGATAGCAATGCCGTTGCTGTTCATACTCCCTAAAACACCTGCGAAAGCAGTTACTAACCGGGCCGGGTCGTCAAAGCCGCCTGCATACCGGCTTGCTTCCTCCACGCTAAGCATACGGGCGCCTGCCATCGCCATCTGGTTCAAAGGCACTTCCTTATTTGTCCGCGGGAGTATCGTCACTTCCCCCAACTGCCGGACATTCTCCTGCATGGAAACTTCCAAAAAAGCTTCTTTTCCGGAAGTCACCATCATTTCCCGGAACACAACCGGCTCATAACCCAAATAAGAACTCCGGATGTCATAACGCCCGACAGGCAAGTCATTAATCCGGAAATATCCTGCCGAATCCGTAACCGCCCCAACAGCCGGGTTTGAATTGAGGATAGTTACCGAAACGTATGCCAACGCCTGCCCTGACGCCCTGTCGGTAACAATCCCCCGGATATTCCCTACCTGCTGCGCCATAAGGCCTACCGCCTGCGCCAGCATCATAAATCCAATCATTATACGGATAGTTTTCATCTTCCTGATTTTATATATACACTAATTTTTTAGTAGTAGAAGTATGAGGCAGTTTCTAAATAGTTGCAAAGGTGCGGAATCCGGTGTATAGTAAAAACCCCCTTTTGGGGGTTTTTACAGGGTGTCAGATATTTTTCCTGTATTCGAGTTCTTTTAGATCGGTTTCGTCAAATGGGTTGGTTCGCATTAGTTGATACAGGCTTTTTAGTGTGTAGGCGAAATTGAAGGCCAGTGTGAGGGAAAAGACCAGGTCATGTAGATGTGGATGCTTGGCGCTTTGCCTTGCCAGCATGTTGATAACTTTATAAACCATTTCCTTTACATTGTCGTCTAAGTTATACCTTAGAGCGCCTAAAATCGTTGTTTCCAGTAAGAAATACACGTATTCCTGCCGATGGGCTTTTACGTAGTTACACAAAAACACCTGGTAGCGTTTACTCTGTTTGTTTACCCGGATCAGGGTCGCTTGATATACTTGCTCCCTGTACATGGTTTGCACTTCTTGCGGCATACCCACAAGCTTACTTTCAAAGATCAGAACCGAGGGGTGATCTACCCCTGCGAAGAGTTTTTTCCAGTTATTCATAACTGATTAGTTTTATACGTTTAATAATCAATAATTTAATTTTGGCCGGGAAACCTCTTGATGTTTGTGTTTTTCCGACAAAAGGCGTTCCTTTCCAACGCCTAAACCCGTTGAGCAAGGCAGACTCTGCGACGCACAAACGGGGGGAGCAACCCGTTTTGTGGGGTGCTAAAGCTTTGGTAATTCATGCAAGTCTGAGTTTGTTGAGATGCAAAATTATAACAGAATCCCGTTTGGCTTGTCATTTTTAGTGCAAATGATTTGAACAGGTTTTGCACAATTTCCATTTTGGACTGTTGATAAATTTATGTTAAATACTTTACAAATTGTCAGGAAAACGAGCGTTTTTTTGTTACGAGAAATTCGGAGTTTCGAACAAAACGGCCAAAACTAATGGATATGTAAAGCCTTTGTCAATATTTGGAAAAGATATTTTGAAAAGACGGCTTCTTTTTGGGAAATCATTTAGATGATTGCCGGACATCATCAGCATGATTTGGAAATTTCATTTAGATCATTTTTAAAATCATCTAAATGATTTTCTGAAGAGATGAAGATGAATTGTGAATGGAGTTTAATATTAGTTATTATTTGGTTAATATTAAGATCTATTAAGATTTAAAATGCCCTTAAATCCCTTGAGTGCCTTAATGACGTTATGGCAGCTATTGAAAGGAAAATACTAACAGTAAAGCATTATTCACGCTTTAAACTTTCAATTTTCAATTTTCAACTCATCATTGCTGTCTTTTTGTATTTGCCAAACCCGCAAATCCTTGCATTTTTCGTGTTAAAAGCCCAAATTCGCCTCAAAAATCGAAGAAAAAAAAGACCATTTTTTGACATTTTGCTATTTTTGACATTTTGCCAAAAAGATACAAATCAATGACGAATGACGAAATAAAAACATTATCGTGTAGAGACGCGATTAATCGCGTCTCTGCGTGCCGGT
Organism: Bacteroidia bacterium; assembly: GCA_025996775.1. Lineage (GTDB taxonomy): Bacteria > Bacteroidota > Bacteroidia > Bacteroidales > Tannerellaceae > DFXE01. The sequence goes on from BNTS01000097.1 coordinate 12,366, forward strand.
GCCGCGTCTCTACGTGCGTGCGCGAATGTACATGCGTGCCGCGTCTCTCCTGTTTTCGTCATTGGGACACCCGAAAAATTTATTGGAGACCCAGAATGGGTCACATATTTATAGCAATGATTTGCCCACCCCGCCATTCGACCCCTTTGGGGTCGCACATCATGTGGTTTGACATTTTTCTATAAACATACGACCCGATGGGTCGAAACAATAGAAAGAATGGTAAAATTTGATAGAAAGCCGGCATTCGGCTATGCCATAGCCGGCATATTGTACTTTGAATTATCCTTAAGGTGGTAGCTTGAGGACGCAGAAACATGGCCGGACATGGGGAGTGTCTGGTAAACATCGCTGACTGAATTACCTGTGATTTTCCGAACCCTTATTTCATTAAGAGGAGATAGCATGTTGTATACCAACCAATACTGATCCGAAGTGTCCGGGACAGGTATCAGTTCCACACTTTCCGACATACCGGTGGTTTCCAAGGTTTTAGTATCGATACGTTTGCCATAACCGCCATCCGCATTCATATCTATAATATGATATTGAAGTTCCATCGTTACAGCCTCTTCATACGCATGCGTCACAGAAAACAGCATATACTTATTGTCTCCAATATAGCAGGCGGCCAAGCCATCGGCCACGGATTGATGACCGGTAAAATCACCAGCCTGCATTACTTCGTGTTTTGCATTATAAAGCTTGTCGTGTTGCGAATAAAAAATCAGGCTGCTTCCACAACCGGGGGAAGATACGGAAAGTGCATTTTCATATGCATTAATCAGCGACTCCCCACTGGCGCTTACAGCTACTTTCTCTCCACCGGAATTCTTATTAAAGGCTATACCGCCTCCACCGGTACCGAAATACCAAATATCATCGGTAAAATAGGAACAGGTAGATGATTGTCCATAAACCGGCATGCCGCCAAGCAATATACCGCATGCTAATAGATTAAATAATATTTTCCGTTTCATAAATAGACTTTACATTAATTGTTTATTAAAGTGAATTAAAGCGATTGATATGTATTGGGTGCAAAGTAATAAGATAAAAAAATCACATGCAATCCCATTTCTGGGGTTTTTTCTGTTTTTCGTCATTATATAAAAAACTATTGGTAGCAGTAATATTGAGAATATATTGCTCAATGGAACTCACTCATCCCTTATCATATTTTTTTAACTGTGCAACCCCAGAAATGGGGTTTTTTGTTGGAAATACAAAAAACATCATCACGCGACCGTGGACAAAAAGTCTTGTCCGGGTACAGG
>BNTS01000098.1 GCA_025996775.1 Bacteroidia bacterium
ATCCGTGTGTATATCAAGGACGCGGGTCGTACATTAATTCAAGTAATTGATAACGGGAAAGGCATGTCGGAAACAGACGCCCGCATGGCTTTTGAACGCCATGCTACGTCCAAGATTTCTACTGCCAATGATTTGTTTGCGCTTCACACGATGGGTTTCCGCGGTGAGGCACTCGCGTCTATTGCTGCCGTTGCTCAGGTAGAGCTTCGTACCCGCCAGCATGACGCTCAGCTGGGTACCCGTCTGACCCTTGCCGGGTCTGTTGTAGAAGAAATAGAGGCGATTAGCTGCGACGAAGGGAGTAGTTTTTCTGTCAAGAATCTCTTTTTTAATGTACCTGCTCGCCGAAGATTCCTCAAAAAAGATGATACAGAGTTTCGCAACGTTATATACGAGTTTGAACGTATTGCCTTGGTGAATCCGGATATTGCTTTTGCGCTTTACAGAGACGACACGGAGGTTTTCAATCTTCCCGAATCAGGCCTGCGCCAGCGAATTGTGAGTGTATGCGGGAAAAGCATCAACCAGAAATTGCTCTCTGTGGACGTACAGACTTCCATTGTGACGATTACCGGTTTTACAGGTCGTCCGGATTCATCCAGAAAACATGGATATTTGCAGTATTTCTTTGTGAATGGGAGATTTATGAAGCATTCCTATTTCCATCGTGCCATCATGCTGGCATACGAACAATTGATTCCTTCCGGGGAACAGCCTGATTACTTCATCTATTTTACTATTGATCCCGCTGCTATAGACGTTAATATCCATCCTACAAAGACGGAGATAAAGTTTGAAGACGAGCAAGCCATCTGGCAGATACTACTTGCTGCCATCCGGGAAACATTGGCCAAATCAAGCGCCGTTCCCTCAATTGATTTCGATAGAGAAGGGGCGGTAGATATCCCTGTGTACAGGCCTCAGACTGACATGGTAACTGTTAAAGCACCTACAGTACAGGTGAATACAAACTATAATCCTTTTGACTCCTCTACGACTTCCCCGCATGCCGAGCGATCGGAGTTTGATTGGATGAAGTTGTATAAGAATTTTGAAGAAGAACGAACGCCAATTCAATTAGAAACAACGATGGCTCAGGATGAAACCCCTGAACTATTGACGAATACCTGCCACCAATACAAAGGTCGGTTTATTCTCACCTCCTTAAAATCCGGCTTAGCCATCATTGATCAGCATCGAGCGCATGTTCGGATTCTGTATGAGCAATATCTTTCCTCAATGAGGCAACAAAAGGGTATGTCTCAGAAGGTTCTCTTTCCCGAAGTGATAGAGTTTACTGCTGCTGAAGCAGCCTTCTTGCCTTCTATTTTAGACGACCTCTATCATGCAGGCTTCGATCTTACTTCCTTAGGCGCCCATTCATATTCCATTAATGGAGTACCGGCCGGAATAGACAATTTAGATCCGGTAGTATTAGTTAAAAACGCCGTTGTTCATGCTATGGAGACAGGAAGCAGTGCGCATGAAGATATTTGTGAAGCAATCTCCCTTTCATTAGCAAAGGCTGCTGCCATTCCCTCCGGCAAATCGCTCTCGTCTGGCGAAATGAATGCCTTGATAGCCTCCTTGTTCTCCTCACCATCCCCCAGCTATACCCCCGACGGCAAACTCATCTTATACATCCTCACAGACGATGATTTAGAAAAACGTTTCAAATAAACAATCCCTCCTATTCCGTGATGATAAAAAAATAGACATTTGATAGTTTATCTGATAATAAATGATCCAATTTTAATATAATTACAAATAAGTATTCAAAAGTATTGTTTTCTTACTATTCATTATGTACCAAGATATACGGCCTTTAGAAGCATGTTTATTATAATGAAAACAATTAATAAAATGATACGTAAATAATATGTTTCCTCCAAATATCCTTATTTTCATTAAATGGAAATTTGTAAATTAAAACCATGAATATATTGATTAAATCATATTTCAAGATTGAATATATACAATAATAAGGAAACGATGCACGATATTGCAGATAGAATCATTTAAAATACGAAACAATTTCATCTTCATGGGAAAACACCGGATTTCCGGTAAATAGACAAGGAAAAGGAAGCGTCTAAAGGGTCAAATAGAAGCGTTAATTCGTACCATTTTATCAGATTGCTCCCCAAAAACCGATTCTACAAGAGTTCAGAAAATACGGATTGGAAGATAAACCCCACTAAGTCGCGAAGCGGTTGCGAAACTCCTGACAGTTTCAACTTAATAACAACATGGGACAATTACTTAAAGAATAGATGTTTGATGTATGACAAAATGATTTGCACAGTGAAGACATAAACAAGCTTTCAAATAAAATGTCCCAAGTTAAAAATCATATTTTCGAGAAAAAGCGATGCATGAACAAGAGATGATAGGGGATGGAGTTTCGCCAATATTGCACATTATGCTCTCCGGGGCGAGAAATAAAATCGTGCGGAATATTCCGGTACAAGAGTTGTTCGTGCAGTTGGCAATTTACTTCGTAGAAGAAATCATCCGTTCCACAGTCAATAATCAGCGCCGGAGGGTTGGGGTTTAGGAGGTGCAACATATTGATTACCGTGTTATTCTCCCAGTTTTCGGGATGTTCGGCATAAGTACCTAAGCGTTTGGCTAAGTCCCAGTTGTTAGGAAACGGACGAATGTCTACACCTCCACTCATGCTGCCCGCTGCTCCGAATACGTCTAAATGTTTGAATGCGAGGTATAGAGCACCGTGTCCGCCCATGCTCAAACCGGAAATACCTCGTCCGCGAGGTGAGGCAATCGTATTATAATGCGCGTCAATCCAAGGTACCAACTCTTTGATAAAATAGGTCTCGTATTGAGAGTCTTTGTCAACAGGACTATCAAAATACCAACTACTGAAAGCTCCATCCGGCGACACAATTATCATCCCGTAATGGTCTGCCAATGGCTTAACTCCATAGAGATCTCCGGCCCAACCTGTAAAATTGCCGCTATATCCATGCAACAGATACACGACCGGCAATGCCTTCCCCTCGGAATAATTGTCCGGCAAAATCACCGCCGCCTTAATCTCCTTATTCATAACCGTACTGTGTGTTCTGACAGTATCCACCTTAGCTGCCTGTCCAACGGTAGCTAACAGGGCAAAAGCCCCAACGATAATAAATCTATGTAAATCCATACTATTAAATTTAAAGTTGCAACAAATATAAACAAAATTATAGATTAAGTAGTGTTATATTTGTCCAAATAATCAAATATGACATGGGAAGAAAATAGCTTGAATCAAGTTCGCACGATTGGAAAAGGGGGATGAATAATAACCCCTTACATTTGTGGTAAGATAACATTCAGAAATAATGGAACAACGAGAATCTACAAGGGAAGACTATTTAAAACGGGTAAATATCGTTATTGAGTATATTAACGATCATCTTGATAGGGATATTGACCTTGAGAGGCTGGCTGAAATAGCTAATTTCTCAAAATGGCATTTCCAGCATATTATGAAGGCGTATTTGGGTGAGCCTATCGGTACTTATATTATACGGGTGCGGGTAGAAGTGGCTGCGAAATTGTTGCGCTATTCGAATATGACTATTAGTGATATTGCTTACAAGGTGGGGTATGATGTGCCTTCTTCTCTATCAAAAGCCTTTCGCTTGTTCTACCAAATTTCGCCGAATGAATATCGTAACAATAAAAATCATGTTATTATGAAACCCCTACAATTGAATGAGAATTTGAATCTGAAAGCGCCCAAGGTGCTTACATTAGAGCCTAAACAGGTTATCTATCTGAAGCTGACGGGAGATTATCAATCGCTGGATTTTGCCGGCGCTTGGGGCAAACTCTGGCAATACGTCAAGGAGAACAAACTCTTCTCCGCCGGTATCGAGCACATTGGCATTTACTATGATGACCCCAAAGTCACGGAAGCCGATAAACTGCGCACTGACGTCTGCCTGATATTGCGCAAAAAGGCCGAACCAAAAGGCGAAATCGGAGTTAAAACGATAGAAGGCGGCAAGTACGCCATGTTCCTCTATCAAGGCTCTTACGACAATCTGGCTGCAGTCTATGATACCATCTATGCCAAATGGCTTCCCGAAAGCGGCGAGAAACTCCGCAACTACCACTGCTTTGAGAAGTACGCCAACGACCCCGAAACCACACCCCCCGAAAAACTAAAGACAGAGATCTACGTCCCGATAGAATAAGAGAGAAACGGGTGATTATATTGTAAAGCCAAGCGACAGCAGCAAGAGCTTTAGCCGGACGAAGAGACAGATGAGTAGGAGGGAAGGGAGAAAGTTTATGATTTCTATATTTTTTATCTTGAGGAGAACGAAGCTCAGGCCAATCAGGATGATGCCGCCAACTACCGTTATCTCGTTGATGATTTCGGGGGCAATGCCTTTTCCAAGGAGGGATACCAGCAGTGTTATCCCTCCTTGAAACAGGAATAGGAGGACAGCGGAAAACATGACGCCTATGCCCAATGCCAAGGCAAGCATGATGGAGGAGAAAAAGTCCATCACAGACTTGGTGAGCAGCAAGTCTGACGTTTGACCATTCAAGCCCTCCTCAATGCAACCTACAATCGTCATTGAACCCATACAGAAAAGCAGGAAGCCGGTAGTAAGCCCTTCCGTAAAACGGTCGTTCTTCGACTTCGTCCTTGATTTAATAAACGAGCCAAGATGTTCCACCTTCTCATTAAGTTTCAGCCATACACCTGCGAATCCTCCCAATATCAGGCTCAACACAACAAGCAGGGGCGAGGCAACATCAAGCGACATCTTCACTCCAAGCAGTACGGTAAACAACCCTACTGCCTGGAAATAGATGGTCTCATATTTCTCCGGAAAGTTTTTCTTAAATAATAATCCGATGCCGCTTCCGGCAACGATAGCCACTGTATTAACAATTGTCCCGATCATTTAACAAAAACTTTTTCCACGATTGTTTCGCTGCCTATCCCGGCTCTTACGAGATATATCTGTTGGCCGTTTACCGGTAGCCTGAATTGGCTTTCGTTCAAATTGCCTGTGCTATATACCAATTGGCCTGTGGCATTGAAGATTTGCAAATAGCCTATCACTCCTGCATTCGACTTCAGGTATATGTACCCGGCTCCTCCCGATACTTGCAGGGCGGAGGCCTCTGCCGTTTCCGTACCGGTGAGGGTGATGCCCTTGCCCGTATAGTTCATCAGCAAAGTGAAGCGGTCGTTCACGTCTATGAAGTCAGAACCTTGCTTGGTCACAGTGAAAGTATATTCCGGGGTTTGTTGCAAATTGACCTCCTTGTCGAGCAGATTGTCCTTGAGGACGACGTTATGCCCGAAAGTGGACAGGTTCTCAAACTCCAGCTTCACCCCTCCGGCATTCTTTACACGCAGGCCCAGTTTGACGGGAGCCAGGTCGAAGGCAGCGCTGCTGTTGATGGACAATGCCTCGCCTGAGGTGGCGAAGGTGTATACCGCCGTAAGCAACTTGTCATACATGAGCACGGGCATATCCTCCTTTTCTATGAAGTTGGATGTTCCGGGAGTATAGGCCAAGGCTGTATAAGCTTCCCCGGATGTTCCCTGCGAAACCTTTATGTTAAGCACGCCTCCGGAAGCCACAGATGAGCGTAGCGTATAGGAACTTTCCGGTTTGGTGGTAGTAAAGGCCGGTGAAATCGTCAGGGAAGGAAGATTTGCCGTGCTTTGTTTCGCCACAAAGAAGGATTGCAGGGGAGGAATGAGGTTCGGATTCGGAAGCGAAGAGAAGTCGAACGGGCCGTTGTACACGTACCTGTTGCCGGTAACCAGGCTTCCCTGTACTGCCACACCCGTAATTCCGCTGGTCAATTCACCGTTCCAGATGTAGTAACCCGGCTTGATGAGCGCCGAGTTTTCCTGGAAGAATGTGTCGGCGCGGAGGTAGGCCATGTAGGGGTTCACCACTTGCACCAGGTCGAATGTATTGTTACTTTCGAGCGGCAGGGTGTAATTGTTTCCTCCTTTAGCCGACAAGTCTTTGGTGATAAACTTGGTAATAGACTTGGAGGAGGGCGTTCCGAATTTCAGGAGGCTTTCGCGGGTGACCGAGTTGTCTGTTACGTTCAGGTTGAACGCCTTTCCTATGGGAAGCGGGTAGTCCAGTGCGCCGATGGTAGCGGTGAAATTGTTTTTCGCGGCTGCGCCCCCGTCAGGGTTGGCGTGCTGGAAGAAGTTCATGAAGACGTCGCCGTTGTTGGTATTCCCAAAGCGATAGTCGCCGGATTTCATGTCGCTGAGCGGAGCCGACCACATCACGAAGCGGCCGCGTTCCGAAGGTTTGAGCTTGATTTCCACCGAGGCGCTATCGTACTGCAAAACGTGCGGGTTCTTCAGCATGGCGCGGTCTTTCATGAGGATATTGCGGGCATAAACGGTGGTCGTCAGTTCGGGGAAGTTATCAACGTTGGAGGAAATCTCTACGTCCGTGCAGAGTCCGGGCGTCCATGTAGCGGGCACTTCGATTACCTTTCCGCCCTCTATCCTTAGCTCTACCCAGTTTTCCGGAAGCTGCCAGTTGTTGCCGAAAAGTCCTGTCCAGCGCAGGCCTTTCGTGTTGGCCTTATTGCCGACGGATACGGTGAACCTTCCCTGCGGGAACTCTCCTTTGTAGAGTTTGTCGGCATTGGGTACGGCCGGACGTATCCAGTAGCTCACGGAGTCGGTCTGGGTGACGGTTCGTTCGCTACCGGTGAAGCCACTGTTCCAATGGAAGGTTACCCCGCTTGGCTTTGGCGTCAGCTTGACCGTGTACTGCTTGGAGAGGCAGGCTGTGGCGCCGTTCTCGTCGTGGAGCACGTAGATGTACACCTTGGTTGTCCAGGTGCGGCCGAGCATGGTGAACGTATATTCACAGGAGTCGATATTGTTTGTAAGCTTGGGCAGGCCGGTATTTTCGTCGATGTACTCGCTGTGATAGAGTAACTTGCTGTTTACTCCATAGCTTCCTGATACGCTGAGAGTGCCACCCTTGGGGTGTTCCGTTACATGGCTGAGGAGATTGAAGCCGGTTGCGCCGGTGATGGAGGGATCAATGCTCTCGTTGGTCAGGATGTCTATAACAGTGACGCGGTTGGCCTGGACGGTGAAGCGGTCGTGCTCCGTATAATAAAGGTAGGGTTGCACCTCTTCACTGCCCCCCATGTCGATGAGGTAATCCTTTGCACAAGGATCCTGGGAAGAAAACTCGAAGGCTATATTGAAGGGGACAATAACAGGCTTGCCGTTGGGATGCGTCAATGGGACACCATACTCATCCTCGGCCTGTACAAGGTCGGCGATTTTGGCAGGCGCCAGCATCTTGAAGGTGATGGTATATTCACCGGATGGAAAGGTTACACCATCAAAATAGAAACGGCCCGGAATCGGCAGATTTGTCAGATCGTCCAATTCGTACAATGTGCTGCCAAGGATTAGTCCGGCAGGTTGTGAAACAGGTGATGTTAGCAGTGTAAATTCTTCGTTGTGGCCGAATGATAACCTCAGATTGGTTATGGACGGCTGCGACGTATTGGGATTCTTCACCTTGAGTGTTACGGTCACCGTGTCGCCTGCCCAATAATAATTTGGCGTAACGTTGGGTGTCGCGTTGAAGGATAGGACTTCCAGCGGTTTATAGCGCTCAGCATATATGCCATATACGCTGGTGGGAACATCGCCTTTGTAGGCGTCGTAGCTTATGGCAACAGTATCCTTCGATAGACCGTTAGACATTTTTCCGTACTTTATTTTAGCCCGGTTGTCATACCACTGGTCTTCTTTTTCAGGGGCGGCATCGAAGGCGAAATGTGCACTGGCCGTAAATATGACCTCCTTGCCTCCCGGCACAACGATGCCCGGAATGTCAATGCTGTCCGTACCGGCGTAGCTATTGATGCCCGGCAGGCTGTCGTTGCTGGCGGAGTTGGCCATCCATAACATACCGGCAGGCAGCACGTCGGTGAATCTTACAACTTTGGGGTCGCAGTTGGTGTTTACTATGCGGAAGAGGTAGGTCACATCCTCGCAGATCGACACTGTGTCGCGCGAAACGTCCTTGGTGAAGCCGAGGCCGTCCTCGTTGATCGGCGGGGGCGGGGGCGGGCAACGAAATTCTATCGGGCCGACGTATAGCCATGTGCCGATACTCTTGGTGGTGCTAATGAGGGAGTATGTTATTACGATCTTATCTACCGCGCGGGTAAAGTTCACCCTCATCTGCCCCTTCGCGTCGGTGGCGGAGTGGTCCTTAGTGGTGACTGCCTGCGCAGTGCCTGCGCCTGAGATGTGGTAAGAGCTTTCGCTCTCCGGCCTCACGTAGCCAAGGGTGGGATAGAAAGGGCCTTCGCTGCCGCAGTATCCTGCTATCACTACCTTCTCATGACCGTTGCTTGGGCTGTCGATGTCGCTGAGCATAAAGGAAACCAGCGCAGCGTTGCCCGCGGTGACTTTTATCTCGGTTGTCACGACGTTTGAGCTGTTGCCTGTGCGGTAGAGGACTAAAGAGCCGGCGTCCACACGGGGATAGTTCTTGGCAAAGGTTCCTGTGTTTTTCAGGTTGGCGGAGAAGCCGTCGCCTAAGTTGAAGGGTCTCTCCTTCGTTCCATTCGACCATGTGGAACTTTGGAAGGTGATGCTCTTCCTGCCTTCGAAGTCACAGGTGGGGCAGGTGGAGGGCACTTGCATGCCTCCGAAGGTGAAGTAGTAGGTTTTCCCGGCTTGGAGATGGACGTTGAACTGGTGCTTCCCGTCCACATATACGCCCGGGATGGCTTGATCCCATGTTTGGCTTGCGAAAGCTGTGGGTGAACTCGCCAAAAGCAGGGTGACCTTATAGCCGGAGCCGTTGTAGGCAAAGTCGGCGCCGATGTCGGAGCCTGCCGCTAAGAGCACCTGGTAGTTCTGCTGCGTATTCACATCCAACCGCCATACCCGGTTGATGCGCGATTCAATGTCGGCGCACTGCTGGCCGCTCACGGAGGTTGGGACTTTAGCCTCACCTCCATCGTGCCCCCATACGATAAATTCCTTGTCGTTCTGAAGCCCGGGGGAAAGTTCGGGGTTGATGCCTAATTTGGTGCCGAAGCCCATAAGGACGATGCGCCCTTCTCCGGTGGAGTTCGACTGGCGGTTGTTGAGGTTGGAAGCATCGTCGCGCACCAAGGCGGCCACGTTGTTATGGTAGTTCCGGTGCGTCGAACTGTTGCCGGGCCATACGGTGGTAGTCCCGTCTGCGAGCACATAATCGAAGTTTACTGTGGAGGACGCCTTATCCAGGTCAATGGTAAGTCCGTACTTGAGGCCGAAGTAGGAATTCACCCTCTGTTTCTCGACAGGAGTGAGTATTTTCTCCTCGTAAGCGATCACTTCGGACATGTATCCGTCCAGGTTACGGTTCACATAGGAACCGATGCCCAGGGTTCCTGCTTTATTCATGACAGTATTATCTCCGGTTCCGAAGTTACTGTTAAAAGTAGTGAGGTTAACAAGGTCTGCTCCATTTCCATCGTTGCCTGTGCTCAGACTATCCGGGTAACCGTCAAATTCAAACTTCAGGTACTTGTTGGGGGTGGGGACAATGGCGCTGCTCGTGGTGGTCTTCCCTTCATACAAGGCAATCGTGGTTGCTCTCGCCCTGAACAAATCTTTCATTCCATTCACCGCAAAGCCGTAGATAGACCAGGGATTGCTTTGATAGTATCGCCCTCTGGCGGTATATAAACCTGAGCTTATTGTAGCTGCTACACCGAAGGTAGGATTCCAGTTTGAACTTGTGGCAGCGCTAGCGCTGCCACCGGGTGCAGGGTTAATACCGCTGCCAGATGGCGGGCCACTGCCGCCGCCCGGCCATCTGGCATGCGTTGACCCAAAGCCAAAAAAGTGGGTAGCAAAAGTAGTCACACCACCCTCTGTGTTCGACGCTCCGTATTCATTTATATGGACTACGGTCATCAGCGAATACAGGCCAGGATTTTTTGTGTCGAAGGGAGTTTTGCTGTAGGTGCCGTCGGCGACAAGATACTCATAGTGCGTTGTAGCGTGGTTACCGGCGAAATGCAGGGAAGGATGGAAGTTCATCTTGGGTTCGTGCTGCACGAAGCTGGGCTTGAAGTGGCGGATTGTGCTGGTGGAGTACTGGTTTATATACTCGTAGTACTTGTGGGAATTGAGGTCTTCCCATTTCTGGACGCGGTTGTTGGCATCGTAATCTACCCCGGTCTCGGCGCGGAGCCACATCTTCAGTCCGGTGTTCACGGCTCCGGGGCCTTTGGGCTGCAAGGCGAAACCTATGTATTTTGAATCGTTCAGTACTACGTCGGTGGCTACGCCGTCGGCGTTCACTTCGTAAGCGGTGGTGTTGTTTCGTGGGAAAGCGGGGTCGTTGGACACGAGGATGTAGTCGGTTGTTATGTGCGGAAAGAGATTAACCATCACGTCCGCCGCCCCCGTCAGTTTGGTCTTGAATACTACTTTTTGGCGGTGAGTAATATCCGCGGGTATGGTTGCACCAATGTAATCCCCGCTTCCTCCCCAGGTGGATAATAATTCAACTCCCGACTGGCCGTTGGAGCCGAACATAAGGTAGGCCTTGTTGGCCAACTGGCTGCCGGCGTTTTGCGCATTGAGCTTTTCAAGTTTGGGGCCTAAGAAGACGGCAAGGGTCTGACTCTCCTGGTGGATGGATTGCCTTAGGTTGAGTCCCGAAGCATCGTCGTGGGCGAGGCCGAAGACATTCTTGTTGTATCCGGTAAAGTTCGTACTGTTTCCGTCCCATACGGTATTCCCATCCGAGTTATAAAATTGGGGCTGGTCGCTTTCGAGTGTCAGGCCGTACTTGATGGCGAGGTAGGAGTTGATTTTCTTTACCTCCAACTCGTCAAATGCTTGGTAAGGAGGAGCTCCTCCCGGTTTGGAGATGACGATGACTTCCATGATGTCGCCTTCGAAAGAGTAGCTCATGCTCGTGCCGGAATTTTTTGCCCCCACGATAGCAGGCGTATTGTAGTTTCCAAAGGTATATGACGTTGAACCGCCCGAAGCCGGTTTAGCGTTCTGCCATGCGTAGCCATTATTCCTGTCGAAACTGATGATGCCGTAGCGTTTGGAGGGGGACAAGCCGGGATTAAAGGAGTAGAGCGAGCCGCCGCTGGTATTCGCATAATAAAGGTAATTGGCGTTGTTCCGGAAACCTTCGCTGAAGTTGTTTCCCATAGAAAGCATAACGCCGTAATTAGAGCCTGTCATCCGCGACGCCGCCACGTAGAATGTGCGGTATTGCCTAGTCGTACTGGGATCGGTTTGATAGTTAGCGTTCGATACGAGCTTCTGGTTGCGGAAAGTCACCATAGGCTGGAAGTTATACCCATTATGGTTGTAAACCGGAACATTGAAGTTCGCAGTCCTCACGAAATTGAGGGCCACGCTACCTTTGTTCTCCCATTGATTAACGCTTGCCCTGTCGGGCATAAATGTGTTGCCGGCAACCTTGTCGGCTTGGAGCCATATTTCCGTGTTATAGGTAGTACCTCCCGGTGTCTGTGCCTGCGCCATTGAACCTGCAAACGGTAAAGCTGTCCATAAGGCAAGCTTGAATAATAGGTGTTTTTTGAAATTCCTGAGTGCCATAATAATGTATGTTTAGTTGTAGAGCATAATAGTATACACAGTATAGATGCTTTACTTGTTGTACGTAGTCTGTATATTTTGTTATTCCTGTCAAATCATAGCCGGATCAACGTTTGGCCGGCTAAGCAGTCACAAAGATAAAAAAATTATTACAAAAAACGGCAATCTGAAAAGGGGTGTCATGGCTCCGGAATCAGTCATTTTACAAAAATGGCTGAACGCACAATCTAAAATTTCTCTATAACTTTGAAAATAGGCATTTTATAAAAACAATCCACCGCCGGCAGAAGTAATGTTTTCAGGGCCTAATATAGTAATTTGATTGATATGTCTGAACATGATTCAAGAACATGCGGATATGGGGAAACTCTTCAACGCGGGACACATGGTTGGTTGATTGGTTCGTACTGGTCCAAATACGTACTATATGCCTTTTGATAGTTGATGTGGTCGGGGATAATGCAGAAGCGGACGTGGAACCACTTTGTACAGAATTTTCCGACAACATTTCCACTAACGTATCATAGAGACGTGTCTCTCTTGCTAATACAGTATATCTCTTTCTGCGTGGCATCGTGTTATTTCAGTTTATCTTTAGCCTTATCCGTCAGATGATAACCGCCAGTTTTAGGAACTCCCCTAAATTCAATAATTCCTTTTTTACGCAACGAACGCAGGTAACGTTCTACAGAGGGAATACTTTTATTTATCCTTTGAGCGATTTCAGAAGCGTTCAATCCAGATACATTCAAGAGGATATTCACAATATCATTTACTCCATCATTTACTCCATCATTTACTCCATCACTTACTCCATCACTTACTCCATCACGGATGAGTAAGTAAATTTTATTAATTTGGTAATCAGTTGTTTTTGCTCCATCGTTTACATCATCATTTACTCCATCATCAGAAAGGAAAGCCGGATGTATCGGGAGGGTTGTGATGAAATAACTATAATCCTCACCAGTTTCAAATATAGGTTCGGGCGAGCCATTCTTTGCCATTTCTTTACGGATAGTCGGAATTCCTGTTCCACGTCCCTCAGTCATATTCAATTCTTTCAGAAAATCACCAATTCTTCTATTACGATACCGCTGATTGTGAATGATCCCTTTCTTTACATCATCTAACTTGGCGCTTCGGTCTGGGCCTCCCTGATTGATAATCTCGATAGCATTTGGCAAGATGCGTATTTCAATCGGCTCACGAATATCGTAGGAGCGATGATATACACTATTGGCCACGGCTTCCTCCAAAGCTTCCAATGGATAGTTCCATACTCGTTGGGCTTCCGGTCTGTCCGATACTTTATGGATACGTTCTTTGAGTACAATATTTTTAAGTTGTTCAAGGGCATTTTGTATTTGATATTGAATAGGCCCGGTGATGACTGGCTTCTCATAAAAGGTAGGGTCGCCCAATCCATTGGGAAACTCCACAATCTCTATCCGC
>BNTS01000099.1 GCA_025996775.1 Bacteroidia bacterium
TTTCGACGAAATCGGCCAAAGTTAATGGATATGTAAAGCTTTTGTCAATATTTGGGAAAGATATTTTGAAAAGACGGCTTCTTTTGGGGAAATCATTTAGATGATTGCCGGACGTCATCAGCATAATTTGGAAATTTCATTTAGATCATTTTTAAAATCATCTAAATGATTTCCTGAAGAGATGCCGATGAATTGTGAATGTCATTTAATATTAGTTATTATTTGGTTAATATTAAGATTTGTTAAGATCTATAATACCCTCAAATCCCTTGAGTGCTTTAATGACGTTATGGTAGCCATTGGAAGGAAAACATAAATAGTAGAGCGTTATTTCCGCCTTTCAACTCTCAATTTTTAACTTTTAACTCATCATTGCTGTCTTTTTGTATTTGCCAAACCCCCAAATCCTTGCATTTTTCGTGTTAAAAGCCCAAAATCGCCTCAAATATCGAAGAAAAAAAAGACCATTTTCTGTCTTTTTGATATTTCTGTCTTTTTGATATTTCCCGGATTTCTATCCACGTGTTTTTCTATAAATATACGACCCGTTGGGTCAGAAACGGAATAAACATAAAATAAAAGTCTGACAAAAAAGCGATTGACAGCCAAAAGAGGACAATCACCTGATCATGTGTGGGTAATGTACTTTGTTTGGCTTGTTTTTCAGGCGGTCAATGCCTCCGATAGACAAAGGTTTGTTCCAAAAAGAGTAAATTTCTAAAAAGTGTTGCCTTATCTATTCCCTGAATGAAAGAGTGTAAAGAGAGGTATATCAAATAAAAAAAGGAAAAAAATATGCTTTGGAGTGGTGGTGTGTCCCATATTCCTAGTGATTTTGCTGCCTTTTGGTGGAAAAATAAGAGAAAATATGTATCTTTGCCATTAATTTGGATACGTTATATCAAGATATGAACTCGGATACAAAATCTATACTTCAAGCCTTGAATTTAGCAGAATACAAACACAATTTGTTTTCTGTTGATATGACATATACAGACAAACGATTAGAATTCTATAAAAATCAAGCTATAATTGTTAAAGCGGATTACTTTTACTGTTTCAGTAATTTTGCTGAAAATCAACCAATTCCATTCTTGTATATATATGACCAACGAGAAGAAGTTAAAAAAGAGGAGGTTGATTTAGTTGAAATAAATAAAAAGCTATGGACGCTTGGGGAAATTGCATTAGCTATTGTGGTTTATGATGAAGGCTTTAAAGTTATCGACACAAGGCATCCTATTAAAAGCGAATCAGAACCAGCTTTTTTAGATGGCATATCAAAAGCCATAAGAAGAGTAGATGGAATCCTTAAATATAGAATTTTTGAAGGACGCATACTTGAAGAATCACCAGCCGACTATGTTAGTGTATCTCCATATCAAAAACTGTTAGACCATATTGAGAAGGCTATATTAAACAGAAGTAAAAAGATTGGTTGTCATCAAGACCTCTTAAAAAAGTTGCTTGTAAAATTCATATTAATAAAATATCTTGAAGAGCAAGTTGATGAAGAAGGAAATAGCGTGTTTGAAAATGGATTTTTTGATAAATTTATTTTCAGAAATAATGCTACTCTCTTCGATAAAAAGAATAGTTTTTGTGATGTCTTGAGAGGGAATAATATAGTAAGTCTTTTATCCTTTCTCAATACAAAGTTTAATGGGGGGATTTTCAATCTTTCTGAACAAGAAGAAAGCGAGATAAAGAGAGCTAACCTTTATATTATTGCTGATGCACTTGATGGAGATAAGGATATTGATGGTCAAATGTCTATTTGGCGATATTATGATTTCAATTTGCTGCCCATTGAATTTATCAGTCGATTATACGAACGTTTTGTGACTTCTGTTGAAGGTAAACAAAAAAGTACAGGAGCATATTATACCCCACCTCATTTAGCAAGATTATTAATAGATGAATTATTGCCATTTGAAAAAGATATAAATTTTAAGGATTTTAAAATCTTAGACCCCTCATGTGGCTCGGGGATTTTTTTGGTTTTAGCGTATAAAAGACTGATTACTCTCTGGATGCTGGGAAACAATAAACAAACAATAAGAGGGGAAGAAGATATAAAAAGTATCAAAGAGATTCTTTCTGATTGTATCTATGGTGTTGATATCAATGAAGATGCTCTATCCATTACAGCAACATCTTTGCAAATAGAACTGTCAAGCCATATAAGGCCTAAAGAAATATGGGAAAATCTGACTTTTGATAATTTAGAGACACAAGGGAATTTAACGAATGTAGGTTTCTTCAAGTGGTATAAATCTACACCTGCAAAATATGATATTATCGCAGGAAATCCACCATTTAACATATCAAAAGAGGAGCAAAAGAAAAATATTTCCTTAGGCAAAGATGATGATTTATTAGAGGAAAGATATAAGGATTATAAAGAGAAAATTCAGCCATTTCCATACAATAATCCTGCATTGATATTTTTATACCAATGTCTAACCAGGCTATTAAAAGAATCTAAAGGAACTCTCTTTATGATTATGCCTTCATCTTCATTCTTGTATATGCCCTCATCTTCTGAATATCGAAAAAGCGTAGTACATTATTGGAATGTAGAAAGAATCTATGATTTTACTCCTTTAATGAACCATTTGTGGGGGAGAAAAAAGGTGGCAACGATTGCAATTAAAATATCAAACAAGCCATTTGCAAAAAAGACAAAAATAGAGCATATAATTGTTCGTAATTCTTCCGCAAATGAGAGAGGAGCAATACGCTTTCAAGTTGACCAATATGATAAATTCCAAGTTCCTATCGATTTTATATATTCCAAAGATTACGTCTGGAAAATAAATCTACTTGGAGGAGGATATTTAAAGCTTTTCTTTGAAAAATATCAAAATCAATACATTCGCATAGAAGATTTTAGAAAAAACAAAGGTTGGAAGAAATCCAATGGTTCGCGAGAAGATGCTTCATCTGATAAGCAAATAGATATGTATGGCATGGAAATACTAAATTCTGATTTTTTTATTTCCGATAAGATTACGAAAAACATGATTACTACAGAAGAAAGTCATGTATTTAGAAGACCTATTCCCGATAATATTTCAAATGCTCCCAATATTTTTATTCGATTAAATATAAATCATCAAGTACCAATAGTTTATAACGATAAATACAACGTCTATTTTCGCCCTGGAGTATTAGGTTTAAAAGGTGAAAGTAATCAGTTAATGAAACAATTCGTATCCCTTTTTATTGAGAACAGAAATATATATATGTTATTGATTAAAGCAAGTTCTCCAAAAATATATATTCAACAAAGCGATAGTTATACTATTGATGGGAATGACATTTTGAGTCTTCCCATTAATATTGATGAAGAGGGGAATCCTATCTCATTTGAACCAATGAGCAATATTGAAAAAGTAATCATGGAAGATACTGCTCTTTTATCAGATAATCTAAACGACCCAGATTCTTCAATCTTCAAAAAGATAGACACGAATGCTTTATTTGAATATAGCGAAGCATTTTGCGAAGTACTTAATCTTACTTATAAGACAAATGGATATAAATTTATATCGACACAACAAATAATAGATAATGATTATGTTTGGGTAACCTTTGAACATACAAATCAAAGTAAAGCTTTAAAAATCGCATTTACAAATCAAAGCAAATTGGAGTTCGATAAAATTCTTTATGATGAAATATCTAATAATGCATTAACAATAAATAAAATTATTACATATTACGGAAAAGATAATCAAATAAGCTTTATCAAGCCTAACAAACTTAAATACTGGATGCGCACAATTGCTTATCGTGATGCGGAAAACGTCAAAAGCGACATGTTTAAAAATGGGTACTAAAATTATGCATTTTGACTATATAGATTATTCACATAAATATCTTGAAGATATACTTTGTATTATTAGGCAAGGCATTCTTCAAAGACAAAATACTTTAAGCAGAAAGAAACGAGAAGTATTAAATACTCAGTCTTTAGTTGAAGCTTTTAATTTTATCGGTTTGACAGGTGTTGTTAGTAAAACTTTGATAGGAGTTCAAAAGGAACACGAAAGAGAAGATAACAAGGGGAAGGAAGATATTTATTTTTATCTAAATGATGATAATTATACATGCATTTTTTTCGCTGAAACGAAGAGACTACCTAAATATCAATCAAAATCAGAAGATGAATACATTGTCGGAGAAAGTTCTACAGGTAATCCTTCGGGTGGAATTCAGCGCTATAAATTAGGTCTTCATGGAAACTATAATTTACGCCATAATGGAATAATCGCTTATATCGAAAATAAATCTGTTGAGGAATGGTTTTCTATCGTAAATAGCAGGATAGCAAATGAGTATCCAAACGATTCTTTACTAATTTCAACAGATTTCATCAATGAATATATCTCGACACATACCTATCTTAGTCGTGAAGGAACTTTCTGCATGCATCACTTTTGGATTAATCTCACAAAAAATTAGACTATATCCATAACTACCGCTTTTTCGATATAATATGTTGCTCCTGTCTGACCTTTTACAATGAGGATACCTGCAAAGCGGCAGGAGCCGGGGATAGATCCGTTGCCTGTGACAAATCCCTTGCCTGTATAGGTCATCCCCAGCGAGAAGCGGTCGTTCAGCTCTATGGCATCAGCGCCCGGTTTGGCTACTCATCTTCAAATATTGGAAATCGATATATAAGATACACCTGGGCAGGAAAATGAATCAAAACAGGTACCTATGCATGCTCTATGCTAAACTTATTCCGGTAGTGATCAACCTGCAAATAACCCGATGCCTGCGTTCAATTCGTTAATAATATCGAGGAGTTGGTTGAGGGCGGTTAGGGTGAAGGTTTGGTTGTAGAGGTCTTCGGAATACCAAAGGCTGGCGAAATAGAGACCGATAGGTTCAGGGGATGTCAGGGTACCTTCGCGGAAGCGGGTGTAGAGGTAGTCTACGCCACGGGCTATTGCTTCGTTGTGCGTTGAGGGCCTGGAGGAGAGGGCGCTTATGGCTTTGGCTGTCAGGGTTACTTTGGAGGGTGCGTTCTTGCTGCCTCCCCAGCCGCCGTCTTCGTTTTGTGCGTCAAGGAGAAACCGGAGGCCTTTGGTGAGGCTGTACGAAGAATCAGACTGAGGGAACTTGCTTATATAGTCAACACAGACGGCGGTGCCGTATACAGGAGACAGGTGTGAAGGGGAATCTTGATCGCCAAACCAGAGGGGTATCCATTCGCCGTTTTCTTTTTGGTCGGCTGTCAGCCAGTGAAACATTTGCTCTATGCCGGCGCGGCATTTGGGCTGCACCGTTTCAGGGAGGACGGGGAACCAAAGGCGGAAGGCCGCGAGGCAATGGGCGGTTATGTCGGGACTGCTACGGTCGAAGGGGAGTTTACCCCAGCCTTTGCAGAAGGTAGGTATTCCACCGTCGGGGTTTTGCAGGTCGAGCAGCCATTGGACGCCTCGTTCGGCCTCGATGCAGTATTTTCCTTCTTGCAGGATATGGAGGGCTATCAGGTTACCTGCCGTATCATCGGCGTCGGGAACGGAACCGGGAAGATCAGACCATCCCCAGCCGCCGGGGTTGGCTCCGGTGAAGGGATGTTTACAGGTGAAGGCATTTTGTTTGATGTTAGCTAATACTAATTCTTTATGGGGAGTATGTTCGCCCATAGCCTTTACAGCGAGGTAGGTAACCCAACCGGCCAGGTCGGTATCAATCGGCCAGGCACCGTTCTTCCGCACGGTATCTACTAAAAATCGGGCGGCTCTTTGGGTGACAATATGGTCTTTATATCCTGCTCCGCACATACAGATGGCAACGAAGCCGGTAAGTGGAGCTGCTTCGAGGAAGCCACCGTTGGAAGGCTGTAACTTCACCAATACAGCAAGCGATTTATTGACAAAAGACTCTCGCAAACCATAGAACAGTCCACGCTTCCCTTTCCGATGACGGAGGATACCTACCGCTATCAATGCGGGAATGGCATAGCTTACTACCGGAAGTCGAAGAAAACGGAAAAATCGCTGAGGCACAATCGACAACTCAAACGGAAGTCGGGGAATAGCCTCCCAATCCGTAACCACTCTCGCCAATCCGCACATCGCCAAGATGGGAGCAGAAAAGGTCAGGTCTTTCCCATAAAATTCCAATACGCCCTTTACGATCTGTTTATCTTGTATGCCTCCAAACATTTTATCCAGATAGCCTTTCGTAGCTTCCGGCGCACGGTTAATAGCAGAGAGTGCAGCATAGGATAAGAGGGTAGCCGTCAGATTCGATTTACTCTCTACGGAATCGCCCCACGAGCCTTCAGGCGTCATGGTTGCGCATAACCAGTCGGCTGCCGCTTCAATCTGCGAGGCATACTTATCCTTATCTATCATCCATAGTGCAAAGAGGGAGACGGAGGTAGAGATGGCGCTTGCCGATAGTTTACCCCGCCACATTCCATTGGGAGACTGTTTCTCAACAAGCTGAGCCTCGAGGGATTCTATCATCTCAAGAATTTGATTCTTTCTGCTTAACATGTTCCTAAAGCTAATAATCCGTAACAGGTATATTCTATATCACTTGTATCTTCCAAAATGGTAGGCGAAAAGCCTCCCGATTCTAACCAATGCGCCTCAATAAAATCATTCGGGGGATAGAGAGGCTCTAAGCCATAACAATTGAGAACAAACAGGGCTGTAGCCGTAGAAAGAATATCCGGCAGAGACGCTTCTTCAGAAGCACAAAAGCCACCTGATGCATCCTGCGCCTGATATAAATAGTCTACATCCTTATGCAAGCGATATCCTCCCAATTGACCTTTCACCGATAAGGCGGCGGCTGTAGCATTGACGGAAGCAGATGCATCTCCGGCTATGTTGGAATATCCGCCACCGGACACCTTATAGGCCCCAAGCAATTCGAGTATTTCCTTTTTATTGGCAATCTTTTGCCGACTATCTTCCATCAACGAGAGCCAAATAAACCGGGAATAGGGCGAACGGGGATCGTTATGGGGAAAGAGCCTTATCGTCGCGTCGTCCCCCCACACCCTCATGCCGCTTCCTCCTTCCGTTGTAGAGACGTGGCGTGCCGTGTCTCTACAAATGTTTTTCCCAACAAGCAACCGTAAATAATTGCCATCAATCAGATCCATTAGCATTAATGATCGGGAATAGGCGGCATAATGGATCAGGTCATTACACGCGCCGCGCCGCTTTTCAAATTGTAAGCGGGCTTGATGGGTATCTATCTTGATACCAAACAGGTAGGAGAGCATCAGGCCGAAAGAGGTGTAATAGATATCTGCTTTGCCGCTTTTATCCATGAAGAAGACTTCATCCGCACGTTGGGACAAGATGTATTGTTTGATTTTCTCTTGCGCTTCCCGGCTCAGCTTCTTCTTTCCTCTGCGCAATGTGTTCAACATCTTTATGGACAAAGTAGCCATTATACGGATGTTTTAAGGATACGCTCGGTTACGCGGAAGAGCAGACGCTTCATTTCCGAATTATCCAAGGCATTCAAGGAGGCGATCGCCTGTTGATGATATGATTCGGCCAAGTCCCTTACTTGTTGAATGGCTTGTTGCAGACGGGATTTATGCTCGCTATTCATAAGGAAGGTTTTGATATTGCTTTCCTCAGATAGCAGGCGAATATAGCCGACTTGTTTGTTTTGCTCGCAAAGGACGGCCAGCACAGCCGACGGCCGCAAAGCAAGGGAAGTTTCTTGCTGTTCAAAGTCTTCAATATCGTCTTGTAACTGGTAGGCGATACCCAAGGCATGGGAATAATCGTGCAAGATGCGGCGAAGCTGTTTGTCGTCTCCTGCACAAAGCGCCCCAAAGTCTAATGCCACCTCAAAGGCAGGTACAGTCTTGTTACAGAATATATCCAATACAAAAGACAACGTCAGTTCCTGTAGAGAGCGGCTCCATTGCAACTCCAATCCCTGCCCTTTGCAAAGGGAGATATGCGCTGCAGCGGCCGTTGTTATTAATTCAGTGCGGTTGCACAAAGACAAGATGCGGTATCCTTCGCCCAACAGCATATCGCCCACATTAATTGCCAAGGGAACGCCATGCAGGGAATGTACGGTTTGCTTTCCGTAACGAAAGGCGTCATTGTCTTGGATATCATCGTGCACGAGGGAGGCCTTATGGAAACATTCCACCGCAATAGCGGCCTGCCTCACCTGTTCAGGAATTTCTGTCTTGCCACTTATTGCCATATAAACAGACGCCAACAGATACGGACGCCAGCGCTTGCCATCTCCCGAAAGCCAGTCGCGAGCTAAGACCGATGTGAAATCCGCGCCAAACATCCCGGATAGGACTTCTTCAGAAAACCAGTCTTTGATAACGCCTTTTATCTTTTCGTAATCAGGCTGTCCACTTTTACCCGATAAATACATACTCATCAGGCTCTCTACATATTGGTAATCTACTTTCGTATCTTTACAACCGGCCTTATTCAGGGGAATAGCGATCCCCGGTATGCCGTGGCTGACCATGAGCGGGAAGGCTTTCTCAAGCGAATCCAAACAACTGACACCAATCACGGTATGAATAACGCCACTTTCGAGCAAGCCCATAACCGATGTAAATCCTTCGGCAACGAGACTCATGATGCCTAAACTTTCGGCCTTATCTTGCAAATTGGGGATGGGGCACGTATTGCAGCGGTGGCACAACAACCCCAGATCGTCTATCTCCGCCCGGCATTTAGCGGAACTGCTTAAGCATTGGGGCAATAACAGCATCCGTTTCTCATAAGGCACGGCGGCCACCGTCTCTTTCCATAAACAATTATTGATTTCCACCATCAGCCAACCTCTCCATGCCTCGCTGAGATCATATTCAGTAATAAGCCTTTGCGATAATTCCGACAAATCATTCATCGACAAAGGCGGGACAATAGAGAGACTGCCTACGAACTCATTAATGATTTTTCGCAAGCGACTTCTCGAGGCAAGTGATTGAGGCACCGCATGAACAGGTTTATTTTCCACTACAGCCTTATCCATACGCTCCAAAACCAAAGAAATAATGCTTTTTAATAAATCTGAACAGCATACTCTTTTCGGGTATCTCTTCACCTTTAAGGTCATGCCCTGCCAACTGCGGCATTTGCTGCATTTCCTGAAGCACAGTTCCCCGTGAAGTAGTATCCACGCCCTTTTGCTGTTCTACATACCGAAGCGCCAGCTCAGGATTTTCCAAAAGGATACAGCCTCGCGACGTCTCTGAAGTAAGCTTCCTTAGCCCGGCTAAGAAATCCGACTTCTCGAACAGTTCAGACAGGTTCGAGCCATCTTCATTTATAAAGTCTTTCGCCATCTGCAAGGGAGGACAAAACTCCAAAGCCCCGGCAGGAGAAATATGATGACTTAACCCTACGGCGCCCGGACAAAGGGCACTTCCCTTATCGTCCCAATAAGCGTCGACAAGTTGCAGAGGAGCCGTGATACGCTCTTCAACAATGAACTTCCGGAGTTGAAGTATCTGATCTTTATCCAAGGCATTCTCAACTTTCGGCTCAGCCCCTATCGGTCGATAGATGTAATACCAAAGGTAATGAACGCCCTCCTTAGCCAACAAACGAAGATAATCGCGGTTGACTAACTCTTCGAAATTACTCTTGCCGATACTTGCCGCCGCGCCAATAAGCAACCTGGCTTTATGGCAAGCTCTGACACCATCCAGCGTACGACGAAACACATCGTCTTTCCGGCGACGGGCGTCGCTCTCTTCCTCCAACCCTTCAATGCTAATCATGGGAGTCACATTCCCCAATTTCTTCAGTTGCATGGCAATGCTCTCGGTAAGTAATGTCCCGTTGGTGAATAACTGAAAATAGCAGTCGGGATGCTTGGACAGCACCTCTATCAATTCAGGATACATAAGCGGTTCGCCCCCTAAGATGCCAAAAAAGTACGAACCTTTCTTCTTACTACTCGTAATGATTCCATCCACTTGTCGGCAGGAAAGTTTTTTCTTCCCTCCATAGGAAACCCAGCACCCACTGCAAGCTAAATTGCAACTTTCAGTAATAGAAATCATAACAAAAGCCGGAAAGAAAGGCAACCCTTTCGCTTGCCTCTTCTCAAAGCGCCGTATATTAGTCATGTTACGCAACCCAAAGTTGCGAACGAACTTCCAAAGAATACGAGGTGAAGTGTCACGCATAGCCCTTATTCCAAACTTAAGTAGCGTAGTATATTGTTTCATTCAATTGGTTAGTTCTAAATTTATTAATTCTTAATTCTTCTTTAGAAGGGATACCCCCGCCCTCCGTTGACTCAGCCTATATCGAAGGGCATCATTGTATAAGAGGGTCTGATTTACTGCAACTGTTTCCTCATCTTCAAGTCCACCGTTGATGGGCGACTTCGGGTACTTGGGAAATATAACAGCTTTGCTCGGACAGGTGCGTGCACAAGCCGGACAGTTGATTTTGCAATTCGCGGGATGAGTAACTTCTACTTCACCATCGCCCATCGTATAGACTCCAAAGAGGCAAAAGTCGTAACACTTTCCGCATCCACTGCACCGCTCCCTATCAAGTACAGGGAACCAGGCGTCCTCGCCTTTTTTTGAGGGAAAGTCCTTAAGGTACTTAAGGACTTTAGGGTCTTCAAGGTCTTTAAGGTCAAACTTGCTGAGGACGTCCTCTTTGCTGCCATTTCTTATATCTACTACCTCTGCGGGTTTTAGATGAAGACGGTCGAAAAGCGCATTTACTGCCCTGGGATAACAAGCAACAACAGTAGTAGAAGCTATCTCTTTCATATCAGAAGGAGAAATAATGGCTTTTTCACATAAGTCTGCCTCCATAGCAACCGTGTAACCGGCTTTGCTCAACGTATGCGAAACTTCGACAACTTTATCTTTGTCAATTATTGAACGCGATGCACAGATACATATAGTAATATTTCCTTTATTCATACAAGTAAAATTCAGTCGGTAAATATAAGGATAACAACAGTACTTTTTCTCTATTTGATTTTAAAACGAATAATACCAAATTAAAACGAATTTATTCGCCCGCACGCTATCCCTCAGTCAACCATTTCTTAAAAAGAGCGGCTCTGTTCTTACTGACATAAAGACGTTCGGGTACTTCGGTATCCAACGTAATGAGTAAACGATTATCAAACCAGATGGTGAGATTCTTTACGCTGTCCTTCGCTACGATAAATTGTTTATTGGCACGAAAAAAGAGTGAGGGGTTAAGCAAACTATAAATCGCATCCAAGGCTTTCATAAAATGAAAGCCGGTATTATCTTTTAACACCGCACGCGTTATTCCATTACTGACATAGAAGTAAGAAATTTCACTTATATCTACCGGAATAAGTTTGTGGTTGAAAGGTATCAGCATCTTGTCAGGGTATTTATCCAAAGAAACAGGCAGAGACCGTTTAGCCGATTGATGCATAAGGAATTTATCTAAAAAACGTTTCAATTCCTTCGTATCCATACATATTAAATCGGGAGAAAGGTTGTTGCTCAACCAACTGATGGTTTGCGTAACGCTCTCGGTATGGCCTGTTATTTGAATAGAAGGATCAATTTCTTCGAGAATGTTTTTCAGGTTCTCATAAGCGGCTATATCATCTTCAACAATCAGTATTTCCATATCAGTGTAGACGATTATAAGGGTTCGTGTTACAGAATTGTTTTTGGCAAAGATAATAGTTTTTTTGATGTTTCATCTGTTATAAAAGTGAGGCTTTACTATAATTTGGTAGAAATGAAAATTGTTGTACCTTTGTAAGCTGAAACACAATGATAGATAGTATGCTTCCAAGATACAGGGTTGTACATATTTTATTGGTTTTCCTTGCCGGATGTCTGATATTGCAGGCACAGGAAGCAATAACGCCTCCACAACTGCCTGAACTGTTGCCTCCGGATACTATACTCATTCCTGCCGATACGCCGACAGTATATACAGACCCAATTTCCATACGCTCTGATTCAATAGCCGCTACAACGGATGCACTGATGCTTACCTCCACTGATTCTGTTCCAAAATCCAGCAGTGCTCTGGAAGCGCCCATAACCTATCAAGCCGCTGACTCTATTATTATGACCGCAGGTAATATGGCTTATTTGTTTGGGCAGGGCGACGTGAAATACCAACAAATAGCCTTG
The DNA here is from genome assembly GCA_025996775.1 of Bacteroidia bacterium. Lineage (GTDB taxonomy): Bacteria > Bacteroidota > Bacteroidia > Bacteroidales > Tannerellaceae > DFXE01. Next base: position 12,146 of record BNTS01000099.1, read on the forward strand.
GAATCAGAGAATATCCAGATGAACCTCGATAGTAGCCTTGTTTATGCAACCTTTGGTCTCGATTCATTGTCGCAAGAGTTTGGCTGGCCGCTATTCAAGGAAGGTAGTCAGGAATACGAATCGCGGACGATGCGCTATAATTTTAAATCGAAAAAAGGATATATCACCGACGTAATCACGCAACAAGGCGAAGGCTTCGTCACCTCTGCACGCACCAAGAAGATGGAAGACGACATCCTCAATATGGCGGGCGGAAGGTATACGACCTGTGACGACCACGACCATCCGCACTTCTATATACAGATGACCAAAGCCAAGGTAAGGCCGAAGAAGAATATTGTCACCGGACCAGTCTATCTGGTTATCGAAGACGTACCCCTCTATCCGTTGATGCTACCTTTTGCTTTCTTCCCTTTTTCGGACACTTATTCTTCCGGTATTCTGTTCCCAACATTTGGAGAAGAGTCGGCACGGGGTTTCTTTATTCGCGACGGTGGCTATTATTTTGCTGTGAACGATTACGTGGACGCCGCCCTTACGGGTGAATTTTATTCCAAAGGTTCGTGGGGCATAAATGCCCGTTCAAGCTATCTGAAACGATATAAGTTTAGCGGCAATTTCAATGCCTCATACTTAGTTACACAGTTAGGCGATAAAGGGTTGCCTGACTATTCACTGACGAAGGACTTCAAACTTACAGCAACACATAGCCAGGACGCCAAGGCCAACCCATTCCGCACCTTTTCGGCCAGTGTGAACTTTGCCACCAGCGGTTACGACAAAAACAATATCCAGGGCATGAACAGGCCTACCTCCGTGCAGAACACCAAAAGTTCGAGTATAAGCATGAGTCAGCGCTTTCCCGGTAGTCCGTTGAGCATCTCAGCCACAATGAACGTAAA
>BNTS01000100.1 GCA_025996775.1 Bacteroidia bacterium
TCGTCTCATAAGCTATATTATTAATGTTAATACTCTGTTATTCTCGCAAATACAAAGTTAACTAAAATGATATAGCTTTTTTTGCTATTCAACTGGAGTTTCCGATTTCAAACATAGGAACTTATTTATGATATTTAGATGCCAAAGATAACAAATTCATTCAACAATGTAGCAAAAAACAACAAGGGAATGCTGTACTCTGACAACATTCCCTCTCCCAAAAAAGTTACTTACTAAATAAATAAAGCCGGTTTATTTCTTACAATCGCCGGATGCGAAGGCTACTAACATCCATACTGTTTTTTCCTGTGCTTTCAGATAATCGCTAAGGAGAGAAACCGTAGCTTCATCATTTGCTGCAGAAGCCACCTTTAGCAAAGCACGTTCTTCTTCAATCAGCAAACTAAAGGTATCGAGCACATTGTTGAGCGCTTCATTGCCACAAGATACGCCGGACACTTCTTTCACATGCGACGTTTTCAGGTATTCGCTAAACGTATTAACCGGTGTACCGCCCAACATAAGAATGCGTTCTGCTATTTCGTCTACCTTATCGGCAGCATCGTCATACAGCTCTTCAAACTTACTGTGGAGCACAAAAAAGGCATGCCCCTTAATATTCCAGTGAAACCCGCGCAGGTTCGTATAATAAACCTGAAAATCTGCCAATAACTGCTGCAGTCCGGAAACGACCTTGTTAGCCCCCGTTGCATCCAAATGAATATAATCTAATGTTTTCATAATCGTTTTTAATTTTTGTTTGGCAAATATACAACCAAACAACAACTTTGTCAAACAGATAATATCGATGTCTCATAGATAAGATTTATAAGAAGCGAAGGAATTCAATTCGTTGCTATATTGCCAAAAAGTGCTTCAAATTCCCATGCGCATGAAAATTCGTTTGGATGCGCATAGAAATCCGGGGCTTTACTGCTTCACGATTTTCACTCCTGCCGAGGCATTTCCGCCTTCAACAAGCCGCAGGATATACATCCCTTTGCCGAGCGATTGAATGTTGACGATGGCCTGCCTGCCGGTGAGGCTTTGCCGGGCGACGGCCTTGCCGTTCAGGTCAAAGAGGGCGAGCGTTCCGTTGCGCACATCGCGGTTTAATTCTACGTTCAGCATGTTTTCTACCAGATTGGGATAGACGGATATGCTGCTTGCCTGTGAACTTGCGAACACGAAAGAAGAAGAAAAAACGGAGGTATGGGAGGCAGGTATAAGCCTGCGCCAAATAAGGAAGTAAAATGGAGCCAAATCGCGGAGTAAAAGTTTGCCAAAGTTCGAAATATTGACTATTTTTACCTGCAATAAAAGGATAGAAATATGGCAAAATACGACTATTTAGAGAGAATTTGCGATGTAGAACTTCAAGAGGCGCTCACCGTTATGGGAGCGGTGCTTATAGAAGGCGCGAAGTGGTGCGGAAAAACAAGCACCGCCGGGCATATTGCACGGAGTACCCTTTATATGCAAGATCCCGACCATGCGCGTTCCTATCAGGAGATGGCCGACACAAAGCCTTCGTTGCTGTTGCAAGGCAATACTCCCCGCCTCATCGACGAGTGGCAAATGTCGCCCGTGCTGTGGGATGGAGGCCGATATGATCGTGCAGTTGCGCGATGGTCGCTGGGGCGCGATAGAGGTGAAACTTGGGAACAAACAGATCGAAGAGGCGGCAGCCAATCTGCTGAAACTGAAAGAAAAGATCAACACCGAAAAGATGTGCGAGCCGTCATTCCTGCTCATATTGACCGGTGGACAATTTGCATTTCGCCGAAAGGACAGCGTGTTGGTTGTGCCGATAGGTTGTCTAAAAAACTAATGTGTTTACTTGTATATTTGCAAATTATTAAATGAGAGGCATTATCCAGGAAAACGACACAACTTTCTCTCTTGAACGTATACAACTACTGGAAGAACTTGGGTGTTAAAACTTTCCTGTAATCTGTGAGATGTCGAAGGAGCCGGAGATATTCTGTACAGCGATTCGACCGTGGAGGATGTCGAAAAAGAAAGTTCTTATCTTGTCGAAAGTAAGAGCAACCGGCTCACCTTTCTCATCCACACCCAGGTTGTAGGTCTTAAGTAACTGCGAACCCAAACTGGCTGCCGTCAGCAGAAAATGATTCTGAAATTTACCGGTATCTATCAGGTCAGCGGCCAACACCTTGCCTATGACGGTGTAGCTGCGAAGTATTTTCTGCGTTTCTTCATTGGTGAGCGTCGTTTTAATCTCATCTGTTTCAATATTAATTTCAATCTTACCGGAGTTTTCTGCCTGAGGCAGTCCTTTATAGAGGGAGCCTAAATCGGCTAAGCATAGATTGTAAAACTGCGTACTGGGGATAACCGTTATTCGCTCAATAGAGAAGACACTGGGCAGCAGGATGCCTACTGTTTGGGCTATTTTAATGGAAGGTGTATTAAAGGTACCGACAATCGAATGGGAAAGCTCTACGGTTTGCGTGGCAAATACGCCCCCTATCACGATACAGTTATCCAAAATGATATCATCGGCATAGATACTGCCGGCCACAAATGCATTATAAAGCGTAACGCTTTGTGCATTGATATCCGAATAAAAAGTCAAGGTAGCTTCCGTTGCCCTTGAGACAATTGAATTGGCCGAACCCACGCTTTTCTTAAACGAAACAGACCCTTTTGCATCGCTGTTGATGTAGAGTTCCGCCTGCGTAAAAACGGCTCCCTGTATTTCGACATCTCCTTGTTGAATCTCTAATTTATGGGCATAAACAGCACCTTCTATCAGGCTGTTACCATTGATAGTAATGGTACGGTTCAATTCCGTCATTTTTTCAGGAAGAATAGAGCCTTTCACCAGATTATCTTTCAACAGGATATTGGATTCATTAAAACTTATTTCATGTAATTCCATCATAACTTTCTAATATAACATAGATTAAACATTTAAAGTAACAATTGAATCCAGATTGGCTATTCGCTGAATCATCTCTTTTACACGGACGGAATGTGGTTCGGCAGAAGAAATAGATTTATTGAGTTCCAATTTAAAGTATAGATTCAATTGGTCTTTATATTCTTTTGGGGTAAAATTCCAGTCGGAGAAGCGGCTGAATTGTCCAATCAGATTATCCTTCAGTGAATTGTCCTGCAGGAGGGATATATAATCAGGGGTATATAATTGTTCGTTAGTATGAAAGGCTTCATTTTCCGTTTCAATAAAACAAACAGGAACGTATTTAACACCTGAAAGGCTCTCATTCAACATGCTTTCCTGAATCGTGTTTTTCGATAGCTTTTGCTTCAACAAAAAACTTTTTGTTTTATACAAGGTGTTTAGGGCACTATTCTTGATAGCTGAAACAGAGATAGCTGCCTGAATATTTCCATTCTCGCCACCGGATAGGGCAGTGTTCACCAGATCGCTGTTCCCGGTTCTGAGATGGTGGTTATCCATTTCCTTTTTGAAAAGAAAGGCCGGACGGTCCAGGTCGGAAATCCGGTTATAAAGTTCATGATTCAGGTCGTTGAATATTCTCTGATAACGATTCGATATGCGGTTGTAATCATTTTCCATGAGCGATTTCTTTGAAACACACGATTTAGCAAGTTCCTTCAAATGCATCAGGGTAGCCTGTATACGCTGAGAAAGTTCGGTAATTTGCATACTCATATCGGAATGGATATAACCGAAAAAACCATCCACGATAGACGAGGCAATCTTGATGGAGCTTTTCGTGACAGATTCAATCTGTGCCGATTTTGCAGTAAGAACATTTCCTGTCAGTTGATCAATATTCTGATTACAATTACTTATACTCGTATCAAAGGACTGTGTATCCAATTGAACGGTTACCTCTACGGGCACATTTTCCGTATAATTAATGGTAGCGGAAGTAATGCCGCCATATTGGGAGGCCGGATACGAAACCGAAACCGTTTTCGCCCCGTTTACAACAATTGTTTCCCGGAAGTTTTTTGAATAACTCATACCGCCTTCCCTCCTTATATCGTATTGTAATTACCCGACAAGAATAGTTTCATCGTCATATCTTTTACCTTTTGAGGGCTTGATGACGAAGCCACATATTTCCTGAACTCCTCTTTAATCCGTGGGTCGAAGATAGCCCTGTGTTCCCACTCCATTTGCGGAAAGGCTGCATAAACAGCATTCATTATAGTTGCTTTCGACAGATTATCCAGTTCCATATCCGAAAGGGTTATCTCCACATTTTTGTTTCCCGATTTATCCCGATTACATTCGCAGATAACGACCGGAACCAAGATTGTTTTTGATTCCGTATGATTTTCATCATGAATCAAAATCCGGTCGGTAATACTCTTTTGGTTTTTCATATCGAACAAAAAACCCTTGATAGATTTTATTACATTCAGCCCTCTGCACTTTAAATTGGAAGCAAGTATCTTCTGGCTTTCACCCAAAGATTCCGATTGAGACATTGGAACCGTAGCGGCAAGGTATTTAGAGCGGTTGAATAGTTTATCCGATTCTTTAACGGCAAACAGAATAGTTGGTTTGTCAAGCTCATAGATAGATTGCTTAAGGCTTTTATTCAGATCGTTGAATAGCCTGATGTATCTCCTTGATATCATGTTATAGTCTCGCTGCATACGGTCTTTTACACTGATTAGCGCATTCTTTTGCTGCTCTAATTGCAGGAGATGAGCATCAACCTCGCTCTGAAATTTGGCCAACTTTTGTGAAATCTGCGAACGTATCAGGGCGTAGAAGCCTTGATTCACATGTTCACAAACGTAATCGGCCGCTTTTTCTTCTGCCATAACAACAGCCGTTTGCATGGCCGACACAGCCGTAGCAGCTTGCTTCACATTTTGCGAAACACTCCCTATTTCGGTAGCCAGGGGCCGGGTATCAACTGTATAATTAAAGGTTGCCATCGTCATCATCCTCATCATCAAAATCATCGTCAAAATCATCGTCAAAATCATCGTCATCGAAATCATCATCATCATCCTCTTCATCCAACTCAACCTCTATCTCGTCATCCTCATCCCGTTCCAAGAATTTAGCCATACCATAGTTTTCAGGGTTATCCCCCAATTCTTCCAACGACTTCCGTGCAATAACGGGGAGGTTTAGCAGTATCTGCTTGTATGTAATATCTTCGATAGTTGGAAGAGGGGGGATATCCGATACTTTGGCAAACAATGGGTTGACTGCAATCATCGGTTTCCTTCTTGCATCCAGCGACTGTATATCATGGGTTGCAATGGCTATTTCCTTATATGTTTCATCCCGCAACATGGCGTCGTAGAAATCTATATGTTCAAAGTCGGCTGCTTTTAGTTCAATATCGTTTTTGAGACGTGCCATATAATTTTCGAAATCATTCTGGACTTGCCGGAACTCTTTCGATTGCGCTTCAAAGGCAGCTAATATCTCGGCAGAATCTTCTACTGCCGCAACAATGGTTGAGTCGAGTGAACCGCCTGAATTCATCATGCTTTCTTCTGTTTTCTTCAGCGATGAAAGGGTATTATATGCTGCAACATAGTCTCTTAAACCGACTCTCATCAGATTAATCAAGTCTGAACTTTCCGCCCTGTTCCTTCCATAAAAGTCATCCATATCCTGATGCCATTTATTCAGGTAGCTAATTTTTTGGTCTTTGATGTGATTGTATATCTTCAGCCGTTCTGTTCGTGTTTCATTCATCAGATTTTGAATAATGGGCGCTATGATTTCTTCCTGGATCTGGTGCAATCCAAAGGGAAAATTAGTGATACTCCCATCTTCGGCAGTCCAAACATTCGAGAGCAGATTGTAGCGTACTTTGGAACTTTTCTTCAGTTGAAAGGGAACATAGTCGGGAGATGCATCGTTATAATCAAAATTCTCGTTACGTATACGTTCTATTTCGACCGCTTCCAAATAAGGTGAATAATGGTTGTAAGGAGATTTCAGGATAGTGTATAACACTTTGTTTGATTCGAAGATGAGTTTGTTGGTAGAGGCTACTTTTAAGGCCGAGATGGCCTGAACGGAATGAGCCATTGTTATCATCAGATTTTTGAGCACCTCTTCAAAGTGTTCGGTATGATGGGATAGGGAATCTTTCAAGCGGCTTAGTTCTTTGAACTTGGATATATCCGGTTTATACCTTACGGCGTCGAACACATTTAACAGCAGCGCACCACCCGGAAGTTCGTCGGTAGCATATTCTTTAAGAAACTTCAGGTAGCTGCTTTCATTGTTTACCAAGGGTAAAGAAGCCTGTGTGATGCTCATCTCGTCCATACAATTGGATACGGTTCTAAGCGAGCGTTCTAATTTCCCCAAATAACTATACTGGTTTAATTGTTGCATGGAGCGGGAATACTGTCCTGTTTCAATGGTCTCAATATCGTTTGAGTTTTCAATGATAGGAGCTACGGCCGATAGATTCTTTAATTCAGCAATGGCATCAATCAACAGATCGTTTTCTTTGGGTAGTTGCAGGCGAACGTCTGATTCGGGAATCGTACCGGAATAATCTACAATAAAGCTTTTGTTCTCATACTTTACTTGTTCGGCAACAGGAATATAAGCCACACCCAGTTTGGTAACCTTATAATCTCTGAATATTTCTTCATGCTGTTCTTCGATGTCGCTTATTTTATCATCGAGCGCATCTAATTTCTTTTGCAAGGCACTCTCTTTGATACTATAATAGACAAACGGGATAATCAGGATACCGAATACCCATTTCCATAGCCTCATGCTTTCTATCTCTTCCTTTACTTTTTCTTTTTCTCCATTCAGCTTCGCTATCTCAATTTCCAAACGCTCTTCTTCTTGAACAATTCTCTCAGCCATTTGCTGATAGTAGTTGAATAGTATTTTCGCCTGATCCTGATATATGTTGCTTGAATCCTTGAATATCTTACCTTTCATTTTTTTCGAGTTATAGTTATCAACGACTCCACAAATATATTAATAACCTTAGATTATCAAACAGAAAAAATAAAAACTTATTAACAATGGGTTATTGCGGGGTGATGGACAGGTAGCCATCAGCGAGATGGAAACGGGGATCGTTATCAACGAGGAAACGAATGACTGTGAGGGTGTCATCGGAGGGAAAAGAGAGAGAATCAACGATAAATCTGACGGGGTTAGGCTCGGACGTCAATATCTCAAGGAGAGCTTCCTTGATGGTGTTGAACTCATGATTATGAAGGCCCGATTTATTTTTTGTCAGGCACACATCGCAGCATCCGCAGTCTTTGGCCTGCTTCTCGCCAAAGTAACTGAGTAGCATTTTACTGCGGCAGACGTGTTCTTCGTTCATATATTCCAGCACCTTTTCTATACGGTTTTCGAAGCGTTCCTTACGTTCTTCGTAAGCCGAGCGGGGAATCTCGAGATATTTCAGTTCTTCGCGGGTGCGGGTATAGATGATAAGCGGGGTCTTCTTTCGGGGTATATAGCTTACGATATGGCGCTTCGACAGTGCAGAAAGCGTTTCGTACACCTCATGCGAAGAGAAACCTGTGCGGCTGCCGATCTCCGATTCGTTGATAAAGACATAATCGGCAAAAAGCCCCGTGTACGAACGGAGAATTGTTTGCACCACCTCGTCGGTTCGCCTGTCTTGGTGAAGGTACTTGTACAGGTCATCGCGTGTGACTGTAAAAAGCAATCGCGACGAATTATCCATCTCCTCCGTATATTCAATGTAGCCCGACAGTTCAAGTATTTTTAAAGCATGATGCGCCTGCAGCATAGAAAACCTGAAGGCGGAGCAGAAGTCACTCAGCGAGAAGTCATGTATGGTATCCAAGCCGAAACCTACGGCAATCTGGAAGTAGTTCCCAAGCGCTTCATACACGCGTAGAATCAGTTCCTTATCGGGGTATTCATCCGACATTCGTCGTTTCAGTTTGCCATTGTCTATTCCGCAACAAAGTGCTACGGCGTACGCTCGCTCCTCATCGCGTCCGGCGCGTCCGGCCTCCTGAAAATATTCCTCCAGCGAGCCGGGCATATCCATGTGGACAACCAAGCGCACATCCGGCTTATCTATCCCCATACCGAAAGCATTGGTCGATACAATGACGCGACATTCACCGCTTTTCCAACGGTTCTGGCGAAGAGACTTCTCCTCCCTGTTCAGGCCGGCATGAAAAAAGTCGGCCGAGATGCCGGCTTCCCTAAGTTCAAGGGCAAAATCTTTGGTTCGTTGACGGCTGCGCACATAGACAATGGCGCTTCCGGGTACATTTTGGAGTATATGAATCAGTTCGCTTATCTTATCGTCGGTATGACGCACAACGTAGGAAAGATTGCTTCTCAGGAAGCTTTTGAGGAAGACATTTTTCTCCTTAAAAAGCAGTTTCTCCTGTATATCGTCTACCACTTCAGGGGTGGCAGTGGCGGTAAGCGCCAATACAGGAACACCGGGCAGTTGTTCACGGATATCTGCTATCTTAAGGTATGAAGGGCGGAAATCGTATCCCCATTGCGAGATGCAATGGCTTTCGTCTACCACCAGGATGGATACGTGCATAGCCCTGAGTTTGGCGCGAAACAATTCCGTAGTGAGTCGTTCGGGAGATACATAGAGGAATTTGTAATCACCATAGATGCAGTTCTCCAACTGTGTAAGTATTTCCTGATGCGACATGCCCGAATACACCGCTGTAGCCTTAATGCCTATTCGCCGAAGATTATCTACCTGATCCTTCATCAGGGCTATCAGGGGAGTAACGACTAAGCAGATGCCCTCGACGGCCAAAGCCGGCACCTGAAAGGTGAGCGACTTACCTCCTCCGGTAGGCATCAGTCCGAGCGTATCCTTCCCCGATGCTATCGAGTGGATAATATCCTCCTGTAGCGGACGAAAGGCTGTATATCCCCAATAATCCTCTAATATCTTATGGTATACGTCCACCTCCGGTTCGTTCAAATATCGTCAGCCTTGATGTCTTTAATCAGTAACTGAATGTTGGTATTGCCATTGTAGGTATTCTCTTCAATGGTGTAGCAAATGTCGAAGGGGCGCATCGCTTTGATATGTTCGCTAAACTGGTGCATCCCGAAAGCAATGGCATGTACGGGTATTTGTGAGTTTCCGTCTATCAGTTCCAGTTTGATGTGCTCCAACTCTTTGCCAACTAATTTGCTGGTACCATAGTCTCTTACCCCTTTGGTACGAAATATCGGCTTCTGATTATCGGGGCCGAAGGGGTTCATCTTTTTCAGTTCGCTAACCAATTTGGGTGTGATGTCTTTGAGGTCGATATCGGCGTCGATATCTATCTGGGGCGACATTTGTTCGGGGTCTATCTCATCGGCTGCCAGAAGCAGGAAGCGGTCTACAAAGGCTTGAAGATTCTCTTCCTTCACCGTCAATCCCACGGCATAGGGATGTCCGCCAAAGTTCTCCAGCAGATCGCTGTAAGTTTCTATCGCTTTGTAGATATCGAATCCGGTAATGGAGCGAGCCGAGCCTGTGATCAATTCGGACGAAGACGACTTAGTGAGCACCACAGCCGGACGGTAATACTTCTCCGTCAGGCGTGAAGCAACGATGCCTATCACTCCCTTATGCCATCCCGGGTCGTATACAATGATGGCTTTCCGATCTTCCATATTGCTGAATTGGTCGATAATGGCATTGGCCTCGTCGGTAATTTTCTTGTCCAATTCACGGCGTTCGTCGTTGTATTGATTGATATTGTCGCTCTTTTCCTGAGCGCTTTTGCTGTCTTTAGCCAAAAGCAGGTCTACGGCTTCTTTGCCATCCCCCATCCTGCCCGAAGCATTGATACGGGGGCCAATCTTAAAGACAATATCGTTGATTGTTATCTCCTTGCCCTTCAAGCCACACACTTCGATAATACCTTGAAGCCCCAAACTGGTAGAGTTCTTTTTGTTATTGAGTTGCATAAGGCCATAGTGCGCCAGTACGCGATTCTCTCCGGTAATGGGTACAATATCAGATGCAATGCTAACGGCCGTAAGGTCTAACAGCTTTTCAAGCTCCGAGAAGGGGATGCCGTTGCTATCAATAAAGGCTCGCATAAACTTAAAGCCTACGCCACATCCCGAGAGATGTTCGTATGGATAGTGAGAATCCGTACGTTTGGCGTCGAGCACAGCAACTGCTTTGGGCAACTCATCTCCGGGCATGTGATGGTCGCAGATAATAAAATCCACGCCTTTTTGCCGGGCATATTCCACTTTGTCGCCCGCCTTGATGCCACAATCGAGTGCAATCACCAGCGTTATGCCATTCGTGGCGGCATAATCAATCCCTTTGAAGGAAATACCAGAACCTTCATCGTCACGATTCGGGATATAATAATCCAGCGTTGACGGTGAAGAGTAAGGTTGCAAACACTTGTAGACTAACGAAACAGCCGTTATACCGTCTACATCATAATCCCCATATACCAAGATTTTCTCCTTGTTAGCCAACGCCTTGTTCAATCGCTCAACAGCCTTATCCATGTCCGGCATCAGATAAGGATCGTGCAAATCATTCATGCTGGGTTTGAAGAACTTCTTAGCGCTTTCGGCAGAAGTAATACCTCTTTTCACAAGCAGTAGGCAGGTTATCGGGCTATATCCCAAGTCCGCTACCAGCTTGTCTCTATCATGTAATTCTTCTTGTGTAGGGGTACATAAGTTCCATCTGTTCGTCATTATATATTGTTTCTTTTTTTATCATAACACATATTGCGCCTACCACAAAGGCACAAAAAACAGTCTACCAAGAGCAGACTATGAAATAATTTGTAAAAGTAACTATTATTTGTGTATAACAACGCAAATAATCACTATAAATTATTAATAGCCCTGAGATACCCCTTAAAGTTTTATGCCTATGACCCAAAAAACTTTTATTTGACAATTGTTTTTGTGCTTATAACTATATATCGCTTATTTCGTTGACTATACTGATTCCAAAATAAGAGCAGGATCAATATGCAATGATGTATATAATCGCTTCGCCATACGCAGGGATATTGCCCTTTTTCCTGTCATGACTTGAGAAAGTGTCGGCGCATTCACTCCAAGTATTTCAGCCAATTCCTTTTGCTTGATATTCCGGCTATACATTTCATCCTCGATGCTTTTTATTAAGGGGGACTTTTTTCTTACTTTAAGAACTGTAAACGGATAATAATCAGTCTTATATTGAGCGCCCATTCGTCCCAATCGTCCGATTTCGCGGGTATAGTCATTATCAGTATCTGATTCCAACAGTCCTTTTTCGGTAGCTTCTTTTATCAGTTCATCTACACGCAGGAGGACAGCATCATACTGCTCCTTGGTTTCTACTTTTGTCAATGCTTGTAAGTCCATATCAAGTCTAATTAAATTGTTTCACTATTAATTTTATCATATTCGGCATGTGAGCCGACAATATGATTTTTCCACTCTACAGATTCTACAGTATCTATCCATAACTGTAAAACATTCCGAGTTATGGCGTGCTTCATCATGCACTGCTCTATTTGTACCTTGTTTAATATTTGCATATCATTAATTACGAGTGCAAAAATAATAATAAATTATCAATTTTGCAAATTTATTATCGGTTTTAGAAATCCAAGCGCTAATCCGGTTATTCCTGAGTGCAGATAAATATTGACACAACAACAGCCCAAGGGAACACGGTATAACTCCCGACAAGAAAAGGGGATTGACACCGGAGGCGGAGAAGAAAGCAGACAGCGCAAAAAACTGTATCTTTCAAAGGAGCCGATTTATTCAGTGCGTGAAATTGCAAAAATGCTCAATATCTCAACAAGAACACTATATAACTATTTAGCATATAGAGAAATAGAAATTAATCGAAGCAAATAATATTTGTTTTTTATTATGAAATGATTTATGTTCCATTAGTTAATAATGATATTTCTTACGGCAGAGTAACAGACAATTTTTTGCTCTATTAATGGGACGGAAAAAGGAAAATACAAATAATTAAATGATAAATAGCCGAAAAAGATAGACCTTCTTACCGTCAAATTGAAACAAAATTATTAGCTTTGTACCGTAAAATTAAAACATTTGCATTATGTTTCATAGAGATACATTGTCGAAATTAGGACAGTGGGCTGCAAAACCCAAACGCAAACCGCTGGTGTTGCGTGGTGCACGTCAGGTTGGCAAGACAACTTTGGTTGATGAGTTTGGTAAAAAATTTGAGATTTATATCAAGTTAAATCTTGAAAATCTTGAACATATCAAACTCTTTGATAGCTATACAAATATGGAGGCTTTGCTGACGGGAATTTACGTTACGGCAGATGTACCGCGCAAAGATGTTCCTACTTTGGTTTTTATTGACGAGATACAAAATTCACCTCGCGCGGTGATGCTGTTACGGTATTTTTACGAGGAATATCCTCATTTACATGTTATTGCGGCAGGTTCGCTGCTCGAGACACTGATAGACAGCCACATTTCTTTTCCTGTCGGGCGTGTGGAATATCTGGCTGTTCGCCCCTGTTCGTTTTGCGAATTTCTTACCGCAACGGGCAGAAGTGAACTTGAAAAGGTCGTTAAGGAAATTGCTGTTACAAAAGGAATACATTCTATGGCAATGGATTTGTTCAATACATTTACGCTTATTGGTGGAATGCCCGAAATTGTCGCTCATTTTGCCGAAAACAGGGATATTGTCGGCTTGTCCGAAATATACGACGCCATTCTTACCGGATACAAAGACGATGTAGAAAAATATGCCAAAAACAACACAATGAAGCACGTTATCAGGTATATATTGAAAGAGGGCTGGTCATATTCAGCGCAACAGATTACGCTTGGCGGCTTTGCCGAATCGGCGTACAAGGCGCGTGAAATGGGCGAAGCGTTTCGCACTTTGGAAAAAACAATGCTGTTGGAACTCGTTTATCCGAGTACTGCTGCATTAACTCCCGCCCCCGCTGACTTAAAACGCGCTCCAAAACTGATTTGGAACGATACAGGGCTGGTTAATTATGCAGCCAATATTCAGAAAGAAGTTTTCGGCGCAAAAGATATTCTTGATGCTTATCGCGGAAAAAT
>BNTS01000101.1 GCA_025996775.1 Bacteroidia bacterium
TAAAATAAACATACTAAATATCAAATATTATGACAAATACAGAAAATTCAATCAATCAAAACGGATGTTCCGTTTGTGCGACAGGTACAGAAAATTATACGACATTCCGACCTGTACACCATACAAATACACTTTTTTATCAATATGATTATCGCCATACAAACGGCAATTTGTTTTCAACAGTTGCCCCGACTTTGGAGGAGTGCAGGGAAAAACGTGATAAATGGTTGCAGAAGAAACGTTTTAACAAGCTATTTCCTGCCACGCTAAAGCAGATACAGGAAGAAAAACGGCTAACCAAATCCGATATGGGTTTTCAGATTGGGCATATTGACCCGTATCACGTTGCCTCAATTTATTGGGACACATTGAAAAGAGGTGAGCTTGTCGAGATGTTTAACAAAATGTTTGGTACGGAAATTAAATAAACATAAAGTTATGAGTTACAGGGATAAAGAATTTAAAGAGAACACCGCTGAATTGTTTCAAGGAATTGACAAGGCGTGTAAATATGCCGTAGTTTATACGGATGTGGTGGTTAAAGGTGCTTATTTTGAGATATATAAGTATTGTGGAAGTGATGCTGTTGTTCGGAAATACAGCAGTGAGAAAATGCACTATATCAATGCAAATTTTTTCAAAACTTTGGATGAGGGAGAAAAAGACGCATCCATTCTAAAATCAACAAGCAACAAAAAATACATCAACATACACATTGTAAAAATATAAAAAACAAAGCAATATGAAAACAACAATCCATTTTAAACAGACAATCCAATCCTATTTGGTACAGCGAGCTATGGACGATACACTATTTGCCGTTTCATTCAGAAAACCGGACAAGAATATAGCCGACTGCATAACCTATATTCTTAATACCGTTCAAGAAAGCGGTTGCAACGGATTCGCAGACGATGAAATCTTTTCGATGGCGGTACATTACTTTGATGAAGACGGCATTGATACCGGCAAACCTATTGATTGCAACGTAGTCGTCAATCATACCGTAAAACTTAGCGCAGAAGAAAAGTCACAGGCGCGTAAAGAGGCTATACAAAGGGTGCAGGACGAGTGTTATTATAAAATGAAACAACCTCTAAGCAAACCGAAAACAAAACAAGCCGCAGGAATCAACCAATTAAGACTGTTTTAAGATGAAACCGAAAAATAAATTTCAGAAACAGGTTTTTGAATTAAGTAAAAAACTGCCGTCCATATCCGAAACGCAAGTAAAATGGGCATATATGAACTGTATTGCACATATTGGAAGAAGAACGAAAAAAGGCGTTATATCCTGCATGGAATGCGGTCATACGTGGATTGACACCACCACAGGGGAACAATGTACCTGTCCCCGCTGTGGCGCTAAATTACTGGTTACCGGCACAAGGCAACGGGTATTCAAGCAGAGCGAATATTTCTGCATCGTTACCGCTTGCGAAGGTTTTCAAGTTTTGCGTTTCTTCTACATTCAGTATTATGCCAAAGCAGGCGAAAAAGCGCATTACTTCCATTCGGAAGTGGTGCAACGGTGGATAGCGCCCAATGGAAAATATGTTACACTGGCACGGTTAAGGCCGATGGGGTATTTTGCCGATACATGGAGTTTTTCATCGACGTTTGAAATACGCTCCGAAAAGCCTCTGTACAATCTCATCCCTGCCTCAATTTATCCGCGCCAACGCCTGATACCCGAAATCAAACGAAGCGGGTACAAGGGACAATGCCATGACATTACGCCATTTGATTTATTTTATTCCCTGTTGGCGGATAACAAGGCGGAAACATTGTTGAAAGCAGGGGAAATAAACCTTTTGAGATTTTTTGCAGGGAATTTCCATCATATAAACAGCTATTGGGCATCCATAAAAATCTGTATCAGAAACAACTATAAAATTAAAGATGCCTCGATATGGCGGGATTATATTGATTTATTGCGTTTTTTCGGGAAAGACCTGCATAATGCAAAATATGTGTGTCCCGATGATTTAACAGCCGGACACGACAAATATGTCAAGAAGAAAAAGGAACGGATAGAACAGGAACGCAGGGAACAAGCAAGTCAAAAGGCATTGGAAGACGAAAACCGTTTCAAGGAAACGAAGTCAAAATATTTCGGCATCATTTTTTCGGACGGACTTATTGAGGTGCGGACACTTGAAAGCGTAGATGATATTATGAAAGAGGGGGATATAATGCATCATTGTGTTTTTGCAAGCGACTATCATTTGAAATCCGACTCCCTTATCCTTTCCGCTTGCGTGGACGGGAAACGGATGGAAACCGTTGAATTATCGTTGTCCCGATTGAAAGTACTGCAAAGCAGGGGTGTATGCAATACAAGCACCGAATACCACGAGCAGATTATCAATCTTGTAGAAAAGAACATCCGGCTGTTCAAACGAAAAAAAAGGATGGCTGCCTAAAATGCCACACAACAGGCGGTTAATTCCGCCTGCTTCTTTTTTCAGTGAGCCACCGGCGGACAAAAAAGAAGCAAAAAACCGTAGAAAGGTAATTTAATTGATTACCTTTGACAAAAATGTGTTTGATAATCAGCATATTAATTTAAAATAACAAACTCATGAGAAAGTGTATGCTTTTCGCATTGTGTTCATTCTTAATTGTTTCGCTTAATTCTTGTGGCGATGACAGCAATGAACCGGATTTATCTGAAACAAGAACAGTTACCGTAAAAATCACAGGGTCAGCCAATCTTGTTATCCAATCAGTGATAATCAATAACGGTACAGGGGAAATGCAAGATTATTCCGACCTTTCAGTAAACAGTTGGACGAAAGAGATTTCTTACAAAGTGGCTATGGGTGCAGGTGCAACAGGCTCTACCACAGACGGGGAAAACGGAAGTATGAAAATTCAACTCCTTGATGGAAACAAAGTCCTGAAAGAGAGTACGGCAGAGGGGAAAACATTATCTACTGATGTTGCCTACGTCAATCAATAAGATTTTCCTGTCTTATTAGTGAAAATCAGATTGTAAACCATGTAAATTTGTACATTCCGGCGATTGTCACTATATTTGTAAGGTAATTATTAATCGGATAGCGTTCCGATTCAAAATATTTTAGAAAAGCGTTAGCTTTTATTCTGGTCACTGAAACTTAGGAACTTTCATTGATAGACCGAGAGTAAGAAGTTGATGCCTGCGTTTATAGCGTGGGCAACTTCATACTTGTTTGGTTTATCAGGTTTCCTAAGACCTCAGTGACGAATATAGTTGTGAAGTCCCACGCTTTTCGTTTTTAAATAAGTCGTTTGGGGGCTAACGACAAAAAATAAATACCGTTTTATGGAAACAACAGCTATTAATCTTGAGCCATTAGCCAATATGCTGAATCTTGAGGGTTTTACCCCAAATGGATACGCTGACTTTTTGGATGAATTGGCTTTCAACTATGCACAGACAATGATTGAGTTACAAATTGCAGACTTGACTCCGAAAATATGTTTGCATGAAGACAGCGCCCTGTTTATTCATCGCCTTAGAGAGTTGCGCGATGTTATGAGAAAATGTAGTGTTGCTGCATTAAATCAGTATCCATATAAATGAATATGAATGCTAATAAAAGAACCGTCTCCACTGTTTATTTGCAAGGATTGCCTGCCGTCAACAAGGAAATTCTTTTAGAAAAACTCTTGCCTGTAATGAAACTTCATTCTGTTGTATTGGACGATGATGCGATATACTTTCAAAGGCGGAATCCTTTGATTTACGATGTCCACCCAACCGTTTCAAGATACCGGATGCCCTTTGAACAAGTGGTTTATATTGCTGCCGGTTCCGGCTATATTGATATAGCTGTGCGTGATGGTTACGTATATATTTTGTCCGTAAAGTATCCGGCCCGCGCCTGCCTCCAATTTCATAGTGATATTGACATGGAAAGTGATTTTAATAATCAGTTGGAGGAACTTACCGGCATCGCTCATGATACTTTTACCGGATTGGATGAAGCCTGTGCCCGGAAAACAAGGGAAGCTGTAAAAAAATAAGAACCCGCCAAAATTCGGCAGGTTCTTAGTGGAAAGGGAAAAATTACTGTTAATCTTTTTATTCTTCCGGCTTGTCATTCTGAAAACTGAAAGTTTTCTCTACAACTTGCCCAAACCCATCCTCAATATACACACTAATCGTTTGTTGCTCTGAACATAACGAAGTATAGTACAGCCGGAACACTGTTTTCGTGAGCGGATAAAGGTCATTAGGCAGAAAAACCGTTCCATCCAACCTTAATTCTCCTTTTCCGGTGTTTTGAAAGTAGCGGATAAAGTGTTGCGCCTCGCTGTATTCGCCTTCCTGCACCAATTGGCAACGAATTTCAATTGTTTCGCCCTCCACAATCTTTTTAGGTACAGGCATAGTGAGCAAATCAAAAGTATAAACTTGATTAATACTAAACTCGTCACTACAGGCGCAGACGATGCAAGCTATGAGCATCGTATATAAAAAATAAGATAATGTCTTTTTCATATTCATTTGTTTTTTAATTAATTATATATCTAAATCCGATGCCGAACTGTGTATGAAAACGTCCGGTTGATGTTCCCCAAAGGAAACGTTCCCGCCCCGTCAGAAGCAATATAAGGCGGTCTGTGAGGCAGGTTTCCAATTCCAATGAGATTGCACCGCCATAGACAAAGGCATCCTTAGCGTTGAGCGTAGAACCGTCAAAGAGTATCTTCTCTCCCCGGTTGCTTGTTTCATATCCGGCAAGCGCCGAACCGCCCAGGTAAAAGAAAAAAATCTTGTTGGCATCCGAAAGAAAATTGTAATAATAGCCCCCTTCGCCTGTGAATTGGGATAGCGGAATCCGCGTATCCCTGTACGGATAATACTTTTGCATATACTCCGCACCCAATACCCACTTGTTGGAATAATTGGCATAAGTCGCCATAGCAGCCCCAAAATAATAACCTGATTCATTGTTGTTACCGGAATTATAAAAGCCGTCCACCATGCCGCCTGTTAGCTGTATGCCCCGCATACCCGGCAAACTGCGTTGTGCGTATGCTTCACCCGCAAGGGCAAGGCATATCACAAATGTTAATAAAACAGATGTTGCTTTCATTTTATTTTTACTTCCAGGTTGTTAATCACTTCTGCACGAATCAGGTCGGCATTTTCCACCATAAAAGTTTGGTTGCGCCCGCCGTCCTTTTCGCTTAACTCAACAATCAGTTGCTTGTCATCCGGCAGCGTAAATTTCGGCAGCGTGAAGACCATCCTTTCGTCTTTGTTTCCTTCAACTACGGTCATATTGTTGTATGCCCGAAGCGGATGGATGATTTGTTCCTGGATGCTCGTCCGCTTGGCAATTTTCTTATCCACAACCTTAAAAGTCACATAATCCACATCAAAGGAAACGGTGGAAGTATTTTTCAGTTGCACGTGGAAGAAAAGCAAATCATTGTGCGTATAAATCCCTTTCAGCAGGTATTGTATGGCAAACTTCCGGCTCCCGATGTGCTTTATCTTTTGCCTGTTGCTTTTGTAAATAGACTGCATTATCAGCTTGACAAGCATGGGCGGCTCGCTACCCAGTTCGGTCAGGAACACGGGTATTTCATGCCCCGGTTTATTTATCACATTCCCACTGTGCAGAAAATCCGCCATTTCTACCGACAACTTAACCGGCTCGTCTGCATATTTCACATTAAAGGTAAAGTAGCTGCCGTCATCGGTAATGACCGAAAGGTTGCTTTCTTTTTTAAAGCCTTGCGTGGAAGCTTTTACCCGGAGTACATTTTCCACGCCATCCGCTTTTGCCGCAAGCAGGTCTATCGACCCCAAATCGACGTAGCGGATAGCCGCCGGAAAAATAATGTGCACTGTCTTTGAAAACGTTACTTCCAAAGCGTAAGGCGGTATCATCCGGTTGAACGTCAGCGGACGTGTCAGTCCATCGAATAAATCCCCCGTAGTGGGTGTTTCCTGCGCGGAAACGGTTGTAAACAGGCCTGCAACGATGGCAAGCGTTAAAAGAAACTGTTTCATTTTGAAATTGTTTTAAATGTTTATAAAAAGATTTTTTTAGTGATTTTTTACTGCAACGGCGGTAAAAGCAATACCCGGTAATTCGCTTTAAGCGTTACCTTGACCGTCCGGAATTTACGGTTCAGGTATTGCGATGCGCCCTGTATCAGGCCTTTGCCAAGGTCGGCGGCAAGTTGCGAGCCTGCATTGTCGGAAATGGAGATGCTTGTCCCTGCCGACGACCCCATGTTTGCCGCCATTTCTTTGGCGGCGTTCAGTTCTTCCGACCCCGGAACGGAGATGCCCCGCATCCCGTCCATGTCATAGGCCAGCAGTTCAACCGGAATAATATTACCGGCATACTGGATGGAAGTGATAACAATATCAAGCCGTTCGCCGCCGATTTTGGCAGTTCCGCTGATAACCGCATTTGCCGGTATCCGGTAACCGCCCGCCTCAATCGCCTCCAATGTACGAAGCTGGATTTCCTGCCCGTCGGTAATGGTCGCCGTTTTATAGACACATGCCCGGATGCTATTTTTGGCCATTACCGTTTCACTGCCTGCCACTGTATTAAATCCGAGGTTGCGGGGCTTGCTGTATTGGGCGACAAATACGGAATCATCCATCGGGGCGGAAAGCAGCGACACCACATTGTGTTGTACTTGCGACACCGGTTGGATGGTTGCTTTCTTTCCTGATGGAGCGGCAACCGCCGGAGTGGGGACGCTCTCCGCAGAAGGCTGTCCCCCCGACATGTATTTTGCTGCCATCTGGTAAGACTTTTCCATCAATGCCAATTGCTCATCGCTACTCTTTTTCCGTTCATTTTCTTCCTCCTGAATGCGTTCCAGTTCCTGAATGCGAAATTCAAGCGCAAGCTGCGACTGTTCGTCCATTTCCGTGGCAGGTTCATCGTACCAATGCCCCAATTGATTGTTCACATCCCGGTAGGCGCTTGCCGATGACTCGATGGGCGAGGCCGTTGTCCGTTCCGGCTGTTTTTCCATTTCCGCCTGTTCCGTTCCTTCAAACATCGAAGAAAAATCCTGCAGGGAACGCATTTTGTCCTGTTCCCTGTTTTTTTGGACTTCCTGCTCGTAGGCATCCCGTTTGTTAGCGGTAATTCCGTTCTCTACCGGAAGTGGAATATCCGGATTAAAACCGTCCGCCTGTTCCGCTCCCTTCTTTCCCGATGGAGCGAAGATAAGCCACATCGCCCCTGCAAAAACGAGGAAGAACAGCGGGTAAACCAGCATTTTCTTCCGTTTTTGGATTTCTTGCGGAGTCAGTTCCTTTTTTTCGGCTCCGGCTGTTTTCTTTTCGTTACTTTCATTTTCATTCATGCTAAAATCGTTTTAATTGTTTAATACTGTCCGTTTCCTGTTGCTGCAAGTCAAATTCAATGCGCCGGATTTGTTCTATCTGTATTTGCTCACCCTTTGATTTGCCAATATGGTAAATGGATGAAACGGTGAAATAAAGCGAACCTGCTGCAAACAGCAGCAACATGGCAACGGTTATTACAAACCGCATGTCGGGCGTTATCGACCCGCAGGCGTAACGGAGACGGTCGTCAATCCAATCCCCGATTGCCGTTAATTTTTTATTCTTCATTTTATCTTTCTGTTACCCGGATGTCCCGGTTTTCCAATATCTCAAACTTTTCCATGATAAAGCCATGCGGATTGTTATCCGAACGCACCGAATTGATAAGGTTGCAACGGGTTACCAAACTCCGTTCGGTCATGTTGCTTTCGCGGATAATCATTTGCCGGGCGTAGGCAACCACTTTGTACGGATAGGCATCAAAGTTGCAGGCAACGCTGTCCACCTGTAAAGTCTGGTTGATATTGCCCGACACGATGCGGTTATAAAAACCCTTCTCCTGCAAATCCTTGAAATAGGTAAAGGCGCTTTTGTCCACAAGGAACAGTGCGCGGTTGATATTGGATTCTATCGCCTTTTTGTCCGGCGAAAGGGTAAAAAACAGTTCGTGAAACCGTTTGACATGTTCCCTTGCTTCAACCGGACGGTTCTGCGACAAATCCTGCGAGATAGCCAGCATCAACGATTTTCCATTGTCCAGAATGTAGATTTTCTGCCGTTGCGCCTCTGCAAAACTGTATGCGCTCCATACCGAATAGACGGTAACGGCGGCGCAAAGGCAGAGAAAGACAATGCCGAAAAACCGGATTTGACGGAAACTTGTTTCGATATTCTTCAGTGATTTAAATTCCATATTATTAATTGTTTATAAATTATTTTTTTGACAATCGCCCGGCAACATTACCTGCTGTCGAGCCTGCTATACCGCCTGCAAACGAGCCTGCCTGACTTATTGCCTTGTTTGAATTTCCCATGCCGCCGGATTGTATAATCCAATCGGCAACACTCGGAATGGTAAAATAACCGGTAATGCCAATCAACATAAACACAATGTAAACTACGCCGGAACTGTCCGGTATATAATTGGGGTCGCTCAGGGAAGCTATGTCCTTATCCAGCATAACAACCTGTATCCGGGCCAGTACGGAAGAGAACAAATCCGAAACAGGCAACCACAGATAGACTGATATATACCTGCTTATCCATGCTGTAAGCGTTGCCCCGAAACCGTCATACACCGCAAAAGCGAACGCGATGGGGCCTAAAATGGAGAGTACCACAAGAAAAAACGTCCGTATCGTGTCGATGATGAGGGATGCCGCCTGAAAGAGCAGTTCCAATAATTCCCTGAACCATCCGCGCACGGTTTCCTGTACCTTGTAGGCGGCGCGTTCCATATACATCCCCAGCATTTTAGGGGTATCCAATATTCCCATTTCTGCCAAACGCTGGTCGAATATTTCGTTATCCACCAGCCATGCCGATTCCGGGTTGCGCAGCTTGGCTTCCCTCTCCAGGCGGTCTTTTTTCTCCCGCAGTTCGTTCATGTTAAGCGTTTGGGATTCGAGAATCGTATGCGTTCCGGTAACAATGGGACTCATCACGGCATTGATTGTTCCCAATACCACTGTCGGAAAAAACATAATGCACAGTCCGAGTGCGAACGGCCTCAGCAAAGGATACACGTCGAGAGGCTCTGCCCGCGCGAGCGCCTGCCACACGCGGGATGCCACATAAAACAACGCGCCCAGTCCGGCCAGGCCTTTCGCCACTCCGGTCATATCACTGCACAGCGGCATCATATCGGTATAGAGTATCCGCAAAATCTGGTGCAGGTTGTCAAAATCTATTGCCAAAAGTACCATATTACCAATACCTTTCGTTAGGGTTTCCGTACAATGCCATCACGCGGTCGGTGTCGTGCGCTTTCTTGGCGCGTAGATAGGATACGGAGATATTCTTGTCCGTATAATACTGTGTCAGGGTGCGGTACTCTTTCATCTTGTTATAGACCCGGTCAATCACCTGCATCCGTTCAGCATCGGAGAGTGAAAGCCCGTTGGAGGGAGTAACGATATTTTTCAATTCCGTTATCAATGCCCCGCCTTCTTCCAACAGCTTGGCATAACCCATAGAGATAGCCGCCAATTCGTCCGGTGAAAAATTCGGGTCTGCCAGCATCTTGTCAAAGCCGTTTACATAAATGCTTGCAATGTCGCTTATCATCGCCACCGTCAGTTGTACTTTCCGGGCGTCCTTGACAAGGTTGTGAACCGATTTCAAGGCATCGTAATATTCCTTTCCCTGATTGTAAATCTTGACACTCTCCTTTACATTGTTCAGAACGTTACTTGCCGTTGATGCTGTTTTTGTAACAGTCAAAATATTCTGCACCAAATTGGTGGGGTCGATAACCGCCCATTGTGCATTTACCGGACAGGTAAAACCCGCAAGCGCCAATGCCAGCGCTAAAATAATCCGTTTCGTTTTCATAAAATTGTTTTTTAATTTATTCATACTCTTATTTATTTTTCGTTCCGTTTGTTTTCGGCTATCTGTTTGATAGCCAATTCCATATTTCCACCCAACTTTTCCGACAGTTGCATCATTTCCAATTTCTCCGATTCTTCCGTTGTGTAACACAGGTATTCTTCCGCACTGACCTCGGTGGCATAGACGGCGGACTGAACCCCACCCAGGCCTATCCACACTTCCTTGTAAATCCGGCTTGGCGAATTGTTCATGTTGATGGAAAGGATTTGAGATTTTTCCTTGTCGGTCAAACCCAGCATTTCCTGTATGGAATCGAATTTGTTCATGTACTTTCGCTGGTCAAGCAAAATCTTACAATCGGAGTTGGTAATGATACTTTCCTTGACGATGGGCGAATGAATAATATCATCGACTTCCTGCGTTACCACAATCGCCTCGCCGAAGTATTTACGCACCGTTTTGAACATGTATTTCAGGTAATGCGCCATGCTGTCCTTGGCAATCGCTTTCCACGCTTCTTCCAAAAGCAACATCTTCCGAATACCCTTTAACCGCCTCATTTTGTTGATGAAAACTTCCATGAGAATAATGGTAACCACGGGAAAAAGCACCGGATTATCCTTGATGGCATCAATTTCAAAGACAATAAACCGCTTGCCGAGCAAGTCCAGTTCCCTGCCGGAGTTCAACAGGTAATCGTATTCGCCGCCCCGGTAAAAGGGAGCCAATACAAACAGGAAGTTGGCAATATCAAAATCCTTTTCCCTGACTTCCTGTTCTTCCAGACTTTTACGGTAATCCCCTTTTATAAATTCATAGAACGAATTAAAAGAAGGGACAACCGTTGCATCCTGTTTAATCAGGTTCACAAATTCGCTTACTGCATTGGAGAGCGCAACGTTTTCTGCACCCGTTGGTTTTTCATGTTCCTGTTTCCAAAGGGTCAAAATCAACGTTTTAATAGATTCCCGTTTCTCAATGTCAAAGATGCCGTCTTCGGTATAGAAAGGATTGAACGAAATAGGATTTTTTTCCGTATAGGTCAGGTAAACCCCGTCCGTTCCTTTTGTTTTGCGGTTAATCATTTCACATAAACCCTGGTAGGAATTTCCGGTATCAATTATCAATACGTGGCTGTTTTGTTCGTAATACTGCCTTACCATGTGGTTGGTAAAGAATGATTTGCCTGAACCGGACGGCCCCAGAATGAACTTGTTCCTGTTTGTAATCACTCCCTTTTTCATCGGCAAATCGGATATGTCCACATGAATGGGCTTTCCCGAAACCCTGTCAGCCATCTTTATCCCAAAGGGAGAGGGCGAATTGCGGTAATTGGTCTCCCCTGTAAAAAAACACAGGGCTTGCCCAATGAAAGATGGAAAACTTTCTTCTTCGGGAAAATCGCCTGCATTGCCGGGCATTGCCGCCCAGTAGAGCGTGGCGGCATCCACCGTATTGTGGCGCGGCTTGCACTCCATAAGCGCCAACTGGCTGCCTGCATCGTTACGGATATGCTTTAATTCTTCCGCATCTTCACTCCATGCCATCACGTTGAAATGCGCCCGGATGGAAGTTAATCCAAACGAATGCGCTTCGTTCAGGTACCGGTCAATCCACTCCTTATTCACTTGGTTTGAACGGCTGTAACGGGAAAGCGACTGCATATTC
Source organism: Bacteroidia bacterium (assembly GCA_025996775.1). Classification (GTDB taxonomy): domain Bacteria; phylum Bacteroidota; class Bacteroidia; order Bacteroidales; family Tannerellaceae; genus DFXE01. Next base: position 11,546 of record BNTS01000101.1, read on the forward strand.
CTTGCCGATTTCTCAAAGTTCCGCAAGATTTCTGCCGAATCATCAATAAACAAATACTGGTTGTAGATATGGTCACAGGAAAGCAACAGGCCCACAGGCGAGGCGAACGACAAAAGGCAATCGCTTTTGTCCGTTGATAATTTTTCGTAACGCCTGTCCGTTCCAACCTGCCCCGGCAAATCTTCCGCATCCGAAAGCGTATGCAGGCAAATTGTTTTGGCGCCAATCCGCAAACCATCCGCGCCGAGTTCCATATCCTCCAGACAGGTAGTGTCCTCTAACGAAAGTGAAAAATATTTTTCCACCAGTCCCGCATTTTCTTTCGTTCCGGTAATTTCATCGGAAGAAAGACGGTTAAGGGTAATAAACCCGCTGTCACAAACAATCCGTTCAAACTGCCCGACGGCTTCGAGAAACTTTACGGCAGTTTCCTTATTTACTTCCTTGGGGATAATATTTCCCCGGCAGAGCGTGGAAAAATCACTTTGCTGCCTTGCCCGCTCTCTGGTTGTTTTTGTCAGGAACAAAAAACAGGTATGGTTCAAAAACGGCCGTTCATTGAAATGCCGTTCAAAACTGCGGGAGAGGAAACTCATGTCTTCCTTTCCCGTATCCGGTTTGTAGGTTTCCTTTACAAACCAGTCCTGCTTGTGCACCACACTGTAATTGGGCAACACCTTGATCGCTTTCGTCCAGGTTGAATTGATGATTTCGTATTCCGCACCGGTGACGGTAAAGAGTTCCGGCAATTCCACACGGAAAGCTACTGTAATATCGGCATCTTTCGAGATGATACAGCCGTGCTCAACCGAAAGGAGCGGAAACTTGCTTTCTACCGTTACGGCTTTCATTGTATTCCTCATGCCGCTTTCTCCTTTCCCCGGTGTGCAAATAGCCGGTGGGCAGGTTTCCGGTTAATCAGGTAGCGGGGGTGCTGCTTGCCTGCCATCCACTTCATCAGTCCATGCTCCCCGTATTTCCCGTTCAGATGAAAAGTCAGCCGGACAAGAACCGTCGCCGCAGTCACTCCAAAGCCGATACATATCCATTGCCCCACGCCTGCCATATAGAAAATGACAAACAGGACAAACACGGACAGCAACCCGGCAGCGAAGACAAACAGGTACTGTGCTTTCAGTCCCTTAAATTCGACACTTTTCCCGATTCCCTTATTAATGTTGTATTCCATAATAAAGAAGATTAA
>BNTS01000102.1 GCA_025996775.1 Bacteroidia bacterium
ATGGTTTTCAGCGTACGTGTTTTACCGTACTCCGTTATTTCTATGGGCTGAGGTAGCTTCTTCTTATCGTCTACCATAAGGGTTATTAACACGTAATCCTTTTCGAGTAGTTGTTTTACTTTGGGCTCTATCCAGACAGAGGCTTCCATCTTGCGACAATTCACGCAGCCGAAGCCCGAGAAGTCTATCATTACCGGCTTACCTATTTGTTTGGCATACAGCATACCTGTTTCGTAGTCGTCGAAAGCGGCATGTACTTCGTTATCGTACAAATTGAAATCCTGTGTATATAATGGCGGAGCAAAAGCGCTGACTGACTTCAACGGAGCGCCCCACAGGCCGGGTATCAGATAAACGGCAAAGGCGAGTGAGATGATTGCCATAAATAGGCGAGGGACAGATACGTACTTCAACTCGCTATCGTGTGCAAACTTGATTTTCCCCAGCAGATAGAAGCCCAGTAGTACAAATATTACAATCCAAAGCACTAAGAAGACTTCGCGATCAAGGATATGCCATCCGTAGGCCAAGTCGGCTACAGAAAGGAACTTCAGCGCCAAGGCCAGTTCAAGGAAGCCTAATACTACCTTTACGGCATTGAGCCAACCGCCCGATTTAGGCATATTTTGAAGCATATTGGGGAAGATGGCAAAGAAGGCAAAGGGGATGGAGAGCGCCAATGCAAATCCAAACATCCCGATAGCAGGCCCTTCCATGCTACCCATAGACGCCGCCTGAACCAAGAGCGTACCGATTATAGGTCCTGTGCACGAGAACGACACTAATACTAATGTAAAGGCCATAAAGAAAATACTGAGCAAACCCGTCGTAGAGTCGGCTTTCTCATCCATCTTACTCGTCCACGAAGCAGGCAATACCAAGTCGAAGGCTCCGAAGAAAGAGATGGCAAATACCACCAACAGCAGGCAGAACAGAATATTAAATACTGCATTGGTAGCCAAATCGTTCAGAGCGCTCGCCCCGAATATTCCCGTAATTAGCAGACCCAACAGCAGATAAATTAGAATAATGGCAATTCCATACGTGATAGCATCGCGAATGGCTTTCTTCCTTTCTTTGTTTCGCTTGAGGAAGAAGCTTACCGTCATCGGAATCATGGGCCATACGCAGGGCGTGAGCAAGGCAATCAAACCTCCCAGAAAACCTACAAGAAATATATACAACCATGACATATCTGTAGCTGTGAGGGTAGTATCACCAAAGGCTTTCAGGTTGTCAATGACGGGGCTCCAGAGAGAATCTCTTGTTTGATTTTCCCCGTTCGAGGAAGTGGTTGTTGTTTCCACCTTGACTGCACCGGGAAGTGTTGAAATTTCTTCGTTGGATGCAGCCAGCAAGGAATCAGGTTCTTCCGTATCTTCGCTTTTTTCCGTTTGTGCACTTTCCTCTTCATCTGTGATGGGAGTTTTTTTAATATGTTTCTTGTCAAAGTTGAACGTGGCATGTTCGGGCGGGAGGCAATTCTCGTCATTACAAGCCATATACTCCACTTCGCCGGATAATTTGAAAATTTTGGCGTTCGTTACCCGTATCTTTTGCGTAAAAGTGACCGTTCCTGAGTACCAGCGCAAATCCATTTTAAACAAATCGTCGTGCTGAATAACGGGCTTTGTAGAAGCTATCGGTTTGTCTATCAGTTCAACTCCTTTCAGCGTTTCAAAATTAAACGACGTAGATACCGGACCACCGGCAGGCATGTCCATATCATACAAATGCCAGCCTTTATCCAAGGTGGCTGTAAAAACGATTGTTTTTTCCGCAGCGCCGGGGTCATCTAAAGATATTTTCCACTTCACCGGCTTAAGTATCTGGCCTTGTACCACTACAACTGCTGCAAATAACCCAATTATAACACTAAATACTCTTTTCATAATCATGCGTTTTAAGCATGCAAAGGTAATCAAAGTTTTTTTTATTTTTTCCGTTGAAAAGCTATACATGTTTATATCTTTTGGAATAAAATATGTTTTACAGCATGTATTTCAAATATTATTCGTATCTTTGCCGTCGATAACGATGTTTAGGTATATTAATTATTAATGTTATGAGAACAATGAAAAATGAAGAGGGGCCTCGTGCCTTGGCGATGTTGCGTTATCAGGCTGCCCATTACCAATCATTAGGTAAAGGGGCTATAAGCCAACAGTTAAACGCAAAAATCCGTCGCATAGAACAGAGCACAGTTAGATTCTAACTGCAAAGAACTCTATAAGTAGTAGAGTTAGTGTGTTAATTAGAGGGACTAAAATAGGAACAATCCTGTTTTATGTCTCTATTTTTTTTAAAAATCACATCCAAAAGCAAATAAGTCAATAATGGGGTATTTTATCTGACAAACAGTGTTTTAAGTTGGATTCAGACTGTCTTATTCCGCATTATCATACGCCTCCAGCGCCGGAATCAGACAACTCGCAATTCCTTTTATTCCGCAAACAGTGGTTGTCAAGATGATTGCCTCTTTCAGTTCATCGCGGGTAGCTCCCGCCTGTTTCGCCATCGGGACATGGGCGGTTACGGCTGTCGTTTCGCCCTGTGATACACGAATAGCAATGTAAATCAACTGTTTTACTTTCGGTTCCAAAGCTTTCATACTGCTGACGGCTTGGATTAATCCACCGAATGCCTGTGCTACTTCAGGGGCTTCCGCCTGAAATACTTCCATTAGATTTTTCTTTTTTGTTTCCATATTTCTTTCAATTTGTTTTGTCTATGGAATAATTTCCGTTGTAACCGAAAAATTGGCGTAGGTTTTCAGCTTGTCAGGCACAAATCGCAAGAGTGTATAGTCTGAATCGCCTTTTGGATAGTAGATTTCCCAGCCTTTTTGCCACACTTTCTGTCTCAATTCGTTGTCGGTTACAATTTCAACCGTTCCTTGCAGCAGGATACCATGAAAAGCCTGAGGTTCGTAATAGTAAAGGCATGCATTACCATTCTGTTGGATTTCGCCGCATTTTGCCGAACTTGTGTTTGTTGTCAGGAAACCGTAAGCGGTTTATTTTCTACTTCGTACAGTACAACAAGGTGTGGATACTGTTGTTTGTTCCTCAGGTTGAGCATGGCTCTGGTCGAAGGAAAACCGTTTTTGTCAATCGTTGTCAAGTTTACTATCAATGAATTTTCCATTACTTTCAAGCATTCAGCTTGTTTTTCTGTTATTTGCATATCTTTTTTATTTTGAATTTATTTTCGTTATCTTATAAAACGCTTTCAGTTCGGCTTTCCGACTTTCGTCCAAATCGTGGTCACGAATGCCCTGTATCGCTCCTTCCAATCCTAACAGTTCATTGATACAAGCGCCCTCATCCATCGTTTTCAGGCGGACGAAAGCGTTTTCGCTACCGATGGCTTTCAACTCTTCGGGCGTTTCGATGCCGACTTCGCGAAGCCTTGCGGCTATAACTTTCCCAATATTGGGCAATGATGTTAAATCGTTGTTTTGTTTCATATTATTTCTATAATAATTTTTATCTCCATACTATTTCCTTTTAAATATCTTTTGCATACAGCCGGCTTCTCTTTCACACGATTATACTTTAAGGAAGATTTTTTGTTTGTAGAGGAAGTAGAGGAAGAGCCAGCAGACGGCTACATAACCTGAATCGTTGATGACATTGGCGATGGCTTCAGGGAATTTATCGGCTATGCCTCTCAAGAAGAAATTGGAGATGTGTTGGAAGCCTATTATCGATTGGGCTAGATATATTGTAATAGAATTTAATCCGATTACGCGGAAGAAAAACGACCAACGATAGACATTCTTTACATCAATGATATAATAGAATATAGCAAACATGAAAAGTGAATAACTTCCTACCACACAGACGAAAGAACTTGTCCATAGACTTTTGTTGATGGGAAACCATTGGTTCCATATCAGCCCGATAATCAAAAGCAAAGTTGCTGCAACGAGCATATATGCGGTCTTTTTGTCTCCCGAAAGCTGTTCTTCCTGCAGACGGATAAACTGACCGGTAAACATTCCAAGCATTGCTGTAACGATGGCGGGTAGGGTACTGAATATGCCTTCAGGGTCGAAAGTTATGTTATGTAGCCTACCCGGAAGCAGCGCCTGGTCTATCGTTCCAACTAAATTGCTTTCAAACGAGAACGGATCGTCCCCGGATGGTATCAGCCACATCAACAGCCAGTAACCGATTAAGATAACTACCGAAATGATGATGCGTGCGTTCGCCTTGCAATACACATATAGCAAAGCTGCAAACATCCACGCCAAACCGATACGTGCTAAAACACTGGCATAGCGCATTGTTTGGAAATCAAATCTAAAGAAACCGTTATACACAAATCCCAATAAGACAAGTACCAAGCCGCGCCGGATTATTTTTGTGATAATTTGTCGCTCGGACTTACCGTTGGAACGTTGATTGGAGAGAGAAAACGGGAACGAGATGCCTGCTATAAACAAGAACAGAGGGAAAATAGTGTCGTGATGGGTTAACCCATTCCACGACACATGTTCCATTCCTTCAGACAGCCATTCCGTAAACCCATTAACGGGAAAAAGACTGCAAATGGCAACTATAAAGGACGCTACCCCCATGATAAACATCATGTCGAAACCCCGCAATGCGTCCAGTGATTTAAGGCGAACGTCTTTTGACTCCATAAAGGCTTAATTTTCTTTCTCTATTTGTTCCTGAACGATAGCGTCTACGACGGCTACGGTTGTCAGGTTCAGAATATCGCGTGTTGAACTTTCCAGGTCGGTGAAGTGGATAGGTTTATTGAGACCCATTTGTATCGGGCCGATGGTTTCTCCCACTCCCATTTCAAGCAGTAGCTTGTATGCACTATTAGCTGAGCTTAGATTCGGGAATACTAAGGTATTCACGTCTAATCCCTTCAGTTTGGTGAACGGATATTTCTCGTCGCGCAGCTTCTTGTCGAACGCAAAGTTTACTTGCATCTCCCCATCAATCACTATATCCGGGTGATTTTTATGCAGATATGTAATGGCATCGTGTACTTTCAGCGGACTTCCTTGTCGGTCGGAGCCAAAATTGGAGTACGAAAGCATTGCCATAACAGGCTCGTGGGCAAAGAACTTCACGGCATCGTCCGTTAGACGGGCTACATCTATTAATACATCCGTAGAGGGATGGCGATTAATCAGCGTATCGGCAATGAAGAAAGTTCCCTTCTTGCTGACTACTATGTTCAGAGCGCCGAAATACTTGTAAGTCGGACGGATACCTATAATCTCTTCTGCCAGCTTAATTACTTCTGAGTAACGGCTGTATACACCTGTGATAAAGGCGGCTGCCTCGCCAGTTTCCACCATCATCATACCGAAAGCATTGCGGTTGACCATCTTCTCGTATGCCTCGTCGAAGGTGACACCATCGCGTGCTTTCTTCCGTGCAAGAATCTTGGCATAGCGTGTGCGGCGGTCGTTTTCGCGGTCGTGGCGCAGGTTTACTATTTCCAGATCGTCGATATTGAGGTTTTCCTCTTCGGCAATCTTAAACAGTCGTTCTTCGTTGCCCAATAGGATGGGGTCGCAAATACCCTCCGCTTTGGCTTGTACGGCGGCTTTCAACATATTGGCATGATTGGCTTCGGCAAAAACAACCCGTTTCGGATTGGCTTTGGCCATATCTATGAATGAACGCATCAGCTTGTTGTCATACCCCATCATTTCGCGCAGATGATTGGCATAAGCATCCCAATCGGTGATGATTTTGCGCGATACGCCCGATTCGATGGCAGCTTTGGCTACAGCAACCGACACTTTCGTCAGAAGGCGAGGGTCGAGCGGTTTGGGTAGGATGTAATCGCGCCCGAAGGTGGTTCGTTTCAGCTTATAAGCGGCATTTACCACATCGGGAACAGGCTCTTTGGCCAATTGGGCAATAGCTTTAACGGCTGCCAGTTTCATCTCCTCATTGATGGCTTTGGCATGGGTATCCAAAGCTCCTCTGAATATGTAAGGAAATCCCAATACATTATTTACTTGGTTGGGATAGTCGGAGCGTCCTGTAGCGAAGATGATATCGCCTCGAGACGCCATTGCCTCCTGATACGAAATCTCAGGATTGGGATTGGCAAGCGCAAACACAATCGGGTCTGCGTTCATCGAACGTACCATCTCTTTGGTCAGCACGTCGGCGACAGACAAGCCCAGGAACACATCAGCTCCCACCATGGCTTCGACCAACGTTTTAATATCTTGTGTAGTAGCAAACTCTTTCTTGGAGTCATTCAAATCCTTGCGATATACCGACAATACGCCTTTGCTGTCGCACATGATGATGTTCTCCTTCTTGGCTCCCAACAGCACGTATAGCTTTGTACATGAGATGGAAGCAGCTCCGGCTCCATTTACCACGATCTTCACTTCGTCAATTTGTTTGCCTACTATCTCAAGCGCATTCAGCAGGGCAGCTCCCGAAATGATAGCGGTGCCATGCTGGTCGTCATGCATGACGGGGATATCCAGTTCAGCCTTCAGGCGGGTTTCAATCTCGAAACACTCCGGGGCCTTGATATCCTCCAGGTTAATTCCTCCGAACGTAGGAGAGATAGCTTTTACGGTTTGAATAAATTTCTCAGGGTCTGTCTCGTCTACCTCGATATCGAATACATCAATACCTGCAAAAATTTTGAACAGCAGTCCCTTTCCTTCCATAACCGGTTTACCTGCCATAGCTCCGATATTTCCAAGTCCCAATACCGCCGTACCATTCGAGATAACGGCAACCAGATTACCTTTCGAAGTGTATTTATAAGCATCCAGCGGATTCTTCTCAATTTCGAGACAAGGCTCGGCAACCCCCGGCGAATAAGCCAGTGACAAATCAGTTTGAGTACTGTATGGTTTGGTTGGAACTACTTCTATTTTACCCGGTTTCCCTTCCGAATGATACCTTAGTGCATCTTCTCTTGTTATTTTCGCCATATTTTTTTTGTTTGTTTAATCAATATTCAAAGGCAAAAGTAAGAAATAATAGAGATAGATAAAGAATATTTCCTATTTTTGTGGACAGTTAGTTGATTAAAATGAATAATAGAATATGAAAAAGAATATGAAAGAAGAATATTGTTCACCACGGGTAAATAATAAGCGTATGTTTATGGCGCTTTTGGTATGCACTCTACCTGTACTCTCTGCTTTTAGTCAAGAATTTCCGGGAATTGTTCCCGGCGACAAACAGGTTACACTTACCTGGAACGAAGTTACGGTAGACAGTGTGTCTGTAATAGGAACCCAAGTAATAAAGAATAACGACGGCGCTCCCCTCGTTTCCCCTCTAACTATTACCGGCCTTACTAACGGGCAGTTGCATGCCTTCGAGGCATATTATCACCCCGTGGAAGCACAGATAATAGATGTAGCCGTACTCTATGCCATACCGGGCGAACCTACGGCCCTTCAAAACGTGAAAGTTATATCCGGAGACCATCAATTGAGCCTCTCTTGGGAGCCACCCGTAGCCGGTAAAGATTATACTTATTCTGTCGTTTCTGCTACAGGTGAAAAGAAGGTAGTTGGCAATAATATAACAGCTTACACCCTTACTGGTCTTCCCAATGATATTCCTTATAGCTTTAAATTGATACCGAGTCAAAAGTTCACCGATTTCCCCGGTAAAGGATCCGAAAGTTGGGCTATGGCCGTAGTATACGGCGCCGCCGAGTACATTACCGCTACTCCTCAGGGTACATCGGCATTTAGCGAAGCAGGCTTCAACATTGCTTCCCTCTCCGGGCAACTCGAGATAACGACCCCCGAAGCCCGCGAGCTAAAGATAGTAACCATCAATGGCCAGGTATATGCCACCCGCAACATCCCCGCAGGCACAACAACAATCCCCGCCTCCAAAGGCATCTATTTCGTAACCCTCGGCCAAACAACTGCAAAAGTAGCCGTGCAATAAGACAGAGTTCGCCTCATTCCCGAATCTAACCTTATTACCTTATTTGTGGCTGTAAAGACTTATTCATCCTCGGCATATTAGTTTATTCTAATATTAAAATTTGATTGTCTTTGTAGGCTTCGTATCCGGAGACGATTACTTTCTCGCCGGCACTGAGACCATCCAGTACTTCATAGTATTGGGGGTTCTGTCGACCGATGCGAATGTTACGGCGATAGGCCTTCTTTCCATCGGTATCAAGTACGAATATCCAACTTCCGCCGGTGCTTTGGAAGAAGGTGCCCTTGGGGATGATAACGCTCTCTGTGGGTTGTCCCAGTTCCAAGTTGATGTAATAGGTTTGGCCACTGCGGATATTATCAGGGCGCTCGCCGGTAAAGATAAAGTCGGTGCGGAACTTTCCCTCGCGTACTTCGGGATACACTTTACGAACAACCAGCCCGTAATTGCCCCCCTGACGCTCGAACGTGGCATTCAGACCATTGCGTACGCGGTCGATATAATGCTCGTCAATCAGGGCTTCGATCTTATAATCCGATAGATCATTTATTTGTCCAATCTTCTGGCCAGGCGATACGTTCTGTCCCAGCACTACATCCAGAAGGCCCAATTCGCCGCTTATCTGAGAGCGGATATTGAGGTGCTCTTTCCGTTGACGAATCAGTAAAACATTGCGACGCATATTGTCAAGGTTGTCCTCCATTACGTCTACCTGAATAGAGCGGTAGATGGAATCCTGTTTCAGGCGTTCCAGAATGAGGGCGTGTTTTTGAATGGCCAGATCGTAGTCTTCCTGTGCACGTATGTAGTCTTCTTTGGCTATCAGATTTTCTTTGTAAAGTTGCTCCTGCTGTTGGTAGGTACGGCGTTTGCGGGTGGTTTCAAGTTCCAGTGAGAGCTTCTCGTTCTGATTGTTCAGGCGGTCTTGCTCCATAGCAACCTGTGTGTTGCGGAGGAAGTTCTGCTTCTCGGCCAATTCAGCTTCCGCGCTTAGAATTGAAAGATCCAAGGCCGAATTACTCAGGCGAACGATAACGTCTCCCTGATGTACTTGTGCCCCTTCTTCCACCACTTTCTCCTGCACAATTCCGCCCTCTTCGGGACTAAGCTGAATGACGGTAATTGGCTGTACCTGTCCGTCTACACGAACGAAGTCGTTGAACCTGTCGTATTTAGCTTCGCCTATACTGACGCCCCGGGCATCTATCTTCAAGGTAGATGAGTGGTCTCCCAAGATGATCCATCCCAGCAACAGCACGAAGATGGCTCCTCCTGCGATATACGGAATATGCTTCTTCTGTATTCCCTTTTTCTTTTCTAATTGAATGTCCATATTTCTTTAATTATTAATTATCAATTGTTAATTATTAATGGGTTACCTTTGTAGTAATCTACTTGTTTGCATTTGAGGATGTACATAAGGCGACGCTGAAGCAGGTTTGCTTTGGACTCGATCAAGATGTTGGAGCTGGTTTGCAGGTCGAGGGGACTCATCAGCCCTTCTTCAAACTTGCGCAGTGTTACCTGATAAGCCATCTGGTCGGCTTTCAGCTTCTTTTCCATTTGTATGCCCTCCTTGGCAAATCCGTCGCGGTCGGCTACAGATTGTTCGATAGCGGTTTGTAATTGCCGTAGTACTTCCGTCTGCTGTTCACGGGCAATGCGTACATTGTTGCGGGCACGGCGCACTTCGGTGATGCGACTTAATCCATCGAAGAGAGGAATGTTTAGGTTGAGGGATATATATTCTCCCCGGTTGTTCTTGAACTGGGAGCTAAAGGCTACCGGCGAAGTCTCTGCTTTCAGGTTCTCGTAATAGCTGGTATAGACGCCTGCTGAAAGGCTAATCGTTGGAAACAATCTTCCTTTCTGAATCAGGTACTTCATTTGGGAAGCCTTTACATGAAAGCCGGCTTGTAGCGCTGCAGGGTTGCTTCCCAGCGCATAAGCGTATATGTCGCTAATGGATTCTTCCGGTTGGATATAGTCGGAACCTTGAGCGGTAGTATCTATGCAGAAATCAAGGTCGTAAGGATAGTTCATATATTCCTTAAGCTTCAGCAGAGCGGTTGTATAGAGGTTCTGCTGATGGGTAAGGGTGTAATCGTCGGCGGCTACCTGGGCTTCTATCAGGGCTATGTCGGCTCCGCCTTTCAGTCCCAGTTCCTCTTCCCGCTTTACCTTATATAATGTACGTCCGCTTTCTTCCAATTTCTCGGTGGCATAGCGAACCGTTCCTTCGTAGTACACTACATTCACAAAGGCTTCCATGGTGTTGAGCGCCAGGTCGTCTTTGGCTTTCTGGATGTCGTTGAGACCCATCTGGCGGTTTGATTTAGCTAATCGCCATTGGTTTACCAACTGTCCGCCACGGAAGATCGGGAGGTAAGCTTGCACTTCATAGTTGTTGTTGAAGGTTGTTGTGTTTACATAGGTATTCGTCTCCGGGTCTATGGCGCGTCCGAAGTTGTACTGTGCAGCGGTTCCCGCATCAAGTGTTGGTAGGAAAGAGGTAATGGCGTAAGTATGCTCAGCCTTATAGGTGTCATACGAATAAGCGGCCCGCTTAACTCCCGGACTATTCTCCACAGCATACTGCATGCAATCGTTCATAGTCCAGAGCTTCTCCTGTGCCGGTAAAGCTGCCGTCACCCCCAAAAGAGCACTAATTGTAACTATCTTTTTCATGACTAAATATTTTTCTACTTAATTACAAGCAAATCTCGTGCCAAATTTGTAACTGACAAATTAATAGTCATTTATAAAAAACAACTTCTCTTGCGAGTGTCAAAAAATTGGACAGTAGTGTCCAATTTTTTGACACTATTTTTTTGCAAAGACCAACCTTAAACAAAGACTAATTTATCCATTTCATAGGCAGGTCAATTTGAATAGGAAAAGTGGGGCAGTTTGCATAGGATTTTCCAGTAACGCCATTAAAGCGATTATGGCAAACTTTTATTTTCAATCCTTTGGCGAATACCGTACTCTGCTGGAAATGTTTAACCTGACAGCCGAAGAAGTTCAGGGGATACACAACGGCATAATTTACAGCGTTACCGATGAAAAAGGAAACAAGGTGGGCGGCCTTCAAATCGTCGTTATTCGGTAAACATGCAGGCTACGAGGCCTTGCAAAAGCATTTTGAAGCCTCAAAGCTTGCTGTCGAAAAGAAAAATATCAGGGAACAGTTTCGCTCGACTGTTGCCAAAGCCATGCGGGAAGCTAAAAGTATGAATGATTTTCGGTTGCTGTTGAAAAAAAATATCGGTGTAGTTTTCAGGCAGAACGAAGCCGAACGGATTTACGGCATTACATTTATCGACTATCCAAACCGAGCCGTCCTGAATGGCTCGCGCTTGGGAAAGAAGTTTTCGGCGAATGTATTCAATGATTTATTCAACAGTCCGAACAGGCAGGCAACGGAATCCAAACAGAATATTATTATCAATGAGCCGAAATGGACAGAGCATATTCAGCATACAAATTTCGACTCGGCTTTGGGTTCAGTGTTCGGCATTTTGGATATGCCACAATCCGGCAACGATTACGAGGAAGAAAACTTTATCCGTGAACAGAAACGGAAAAGGAAGAAAAAGCCCCAAAAGAAAAGGGGACGAGGAATATAACTACTCCCCGTCCTTTGCCTTCAACTTTTCCATAATGGCTTTTTTATTCCAATAGTCGCCGTTCTCCTGACTTTAACACTTTCAAAGCGTGCATTTTTCAAATAGTTGATTTTGTTATATTTACAAATTCTGCGACACCCAAATAGGTGTCGCAAGCCCCTAAAAGTGCTATATTTGCACTATGTTTGTACGCAAAAAGAAAAATCGGTCAGGGACAACAAGTGTCGTAATCGTTTCCAAATGTAACGGTAAAACAAATTATGTAAAAACTATCGGTAGCAGTTCCAATGTTACCGGGATAGAAAAGCTGTATCAGCAAGGCAAAAATTGGCTGTCGGCTTATCTTGGCGAGCGCGATATGTTTGCAGAACATACGCGCGAACAAGAAGAAAAGCAAGTAACAGAGCATCTATTGGGTAATATTTTTTGATGAAGATATTAGCATTATATTCAATAAAGTTTTACATCTCTGACAGTCAATGACATTGAAACTCTAAAATTATGGAGTCCGCAAGCAATAAGCATGACTAAGTCATCAAATCCGAACTCGCGACACCTGAAACGCTCTTTGACAATACGACATTTTTTGATGCCTCCGATGGCGTGTTCTACCTCTAACCGAACGCCTGACGGGATTTCTTCTGATGGAAAAACTCTCCATGGGCAAACAGGCACTTCCTCTCTAAAGTTGCCGCCAGACTTTTATTCGCATACAAAGATACGGTACATACCATTACCTCTGATAATGGTTTCGAGTTTGCAGAACATGAATATATCGCTGAAAAACTGAAAGCGGATTTTTATTTTGCACATCCTTATTCTTCTTGGGAAAGAGGTCTCAATGAAAATACAAATGGCCTGATAAGACAATATATAATC
>BNTS01000103.1 GCA_025996775.1 Bacteroidia bacterium
ATTCAAAGTACAATATGCCGGCTATGGCATAGCCGAATGCCGGCCGATCAGGTCTTTTTAATTTTAATACAAATACAGGTGATATTTCTGTGCTTAGAGTCTATAGATAAATGTCAAAACACACGATGTACGATCCCAAAGGGGTCGAATGGTGGTGGGGGGCGCAAATCATTGCTATAAATATGTGACCCATTCCGGGTCTCTAATAGATTTTTCGGGTGTCCCAATGACGAAAACAGGAAAAACGGCTAAAAGATTTGTAAAATAACGGGATATTGTGTAGCTTTAAAATGCTAAACATAAAGAATATACACAATAATCCCGTTAAATTATGGATACATAAAATGGATTCAGTTCAGTCGTGTTTTCAATAATTTTAAAAAATCAACAATGAATAATGGTACGCGGATAAGGCGGATGGAGCGGAATTACTCCGCAGCCGTTTGCGCCAAAATATACTTGTCTGCAAGTTCACCGGTGATGCGATTGCCTTCCATATCCAGTTGTGTCAACCTGTTTTCGCCTACTTGGTAATAAGGCGGAATGCCCGCGTCGTTTTTCAGGTTGACAATGCTGCCTGTTTCATCCCACGAAAAATCGCCCACAATCTGCGTAGGAGTGTTGTCTTGCCTACCGAGATAGAGATAAGACAGCTCATAAGTGCTTGGATTCAACACAATGGTTACTTTGATGCCCTCGCAATCGGCACAGGGGATAACGCCTGTGTACTTGCCTCCCCAATTCAAACTGGTGCGCGAGTTGTCGGCCATATTGGTGACAACAACCTCTTTCGACTTCTTCTGCTGTCCGCCGCCGCACGACACAAAGCTTGCTACCGATAAAACGGCAACTGCAACTATTGAAAAAAATATTTTTTCCATTTTCTTTTAAGTTTAAATGAATGAATACTAAATATAAATAATCTACAAAGATAAGTATTTTTTATAAATAATGCCGATTCTTTTTGTTTTTACCTCAGGGCAAACCTTAAAATTCGAGCAATTTATCCCGGTATTCGGTATTTACACATCGGGGATAAGCATCCAAACAAGCCGCACGGTTACGGACATGGTTACGTTTCCAGTCTCAAATCGGCTTTTTGATGGCTTTTTTTGTGGACTTTGATGGCATCTCTATTAATTTAATGACTATATTTACGGCAATATAGAAATTTGGTTATTATGACAACAACATCAAATGAACGCCTGATGGCTTTACGCAAACGTATGGCGGAATTACAGATAGATGCGTACATCATACCCAGCTCGGATGCACATCTGAGTGAATATGTACCGGAACGATGGAAATCACGCCAATGGATATCGGGATTTACCGGCTCGGCAGGGACGGTAGTAGTGACTGACCAAAAAGCAGGGTTATGGACAGACTCGCGCTACTTCCTGCAAGCTGCTTCTCAGTTGGAAGGGTCCGGCATCGATTTATATAAGGTAGGTTTGCCAGGTATACCGGCCATTCACGAATTTTTGCTCTACGAATTGGGTAAAGACGCCATTGTCGGTCTCGACGGGATGTCTTATAGTGTGGCTGATACGCAGAAATTGAGAAATCAATTGGCCGAGAAAAACATTCACCTGGATACACAATCGGACTTGATAGGAATGATATGGGAGAATCGCCCCCCGCTTCCGCCAGACCCCTTGTTTGAACTGCCGGTTGAGATTACAGGCCTATCGGTTCACGAGAAACTGGATGCTATCAATGATAAACTGCATGAGGCAGGGGCCGATGGAGTTCTTCTTTGTGCATTGGACGAAGTAGCCTGGGCGTTTAATATCCGGGGTAACGATGTGGAGTATAATCCGGTAGTAATGGCTTATGCCTATATATCCGAGAATGAAACGGTTCTCTTCATCGTTCCAACCAAACTGACGCCTGAGATTGCCCGCCACCTGAAAGATGAGGGTGTTACCTTGGCCGATTATAACATGGTAAGCTCTTATCTTGCCGGATTGCCGGGGGAAACCACCATCTTCATCGATCCGAATAAAACAAATGCTTTTGTTTACGAGTCTATTCCCGAACATACAAAAATAAAGAAAGGCCTTACCCCCGTCAATCTACTGAAGAGCATAAAGAACGAGACGGAAATAAACGGCTTCAAAAAGGCTCTGATACGTGACGGTGTAGCACTGACACGCTTTTACATCTGGTTAGAGAAGCAACTGGCTGCGGGGGAGAAACCGACGGAAATAAGCCTGTCCGAAAAGTTGTCGGTTTTGCGTGCCGAACAGCCGCTATACATCTCCGACAGTTTCCAAACCATTTGCGGATATGCCGATCACGGAGCCATCGTACATTACAGCGCCACCCCTGAAACAAATGCAACCATCCGCCCCGAAGGCTTGCTGTTGATGGATTCGGGCGCTCAATACTTCGACGGAACGACCGATATCACCCGCACCATCGCCCTAAGCGAACCAACCGAGGCAATGAAAAAGGATTTTACCCGCGTATTAAAAGGCCATATCAGCCTTGCGAAAAGCAAATTCCCCGCCGGAACACGCGGTTCGCAACTTGACGTCCTCGCCCGCAAAGCGCTCTGGGATGCCGGAACAAACTACCTCCATGGAACCGGACACGGCGTCGGTCATTGTCTCAATGTACACGAAGGCCCGCAAAGCATCCGCATGGAAGAAAACCATGTCGCGCTTCAGCCCGGCATGGTAACAAGTAACGAACCGGGCATATATCGTACGAACGAATACGGTATACGTACGGAGAATATCATAGTGGTACACGAAGACAGCGACACGGAATTTGGCGCCTTCCTGTCATTCGAGACGCTGACGCTCTGCTTCATAGATACGAGCTTAGTGTTGCTTCCCATGCTCTCCGTCCGCGAACATATCTGGCTAAATAAATACCATCAAAAGGTATACGAATTACTAAGCCCCCACCTCACAACGGAGGAACAGGCTTGGCTAAAAGACAAAACAAAAGAAATATAAACCAATATCAATTATTATAAGAAGTGGCTTTAATTAAATCAGTAAGGGGCTTTACCCCCTTGATAGGGAAAGATACCTATCTGGCAGACAATGCTGTTATAATAGGTGATGTTGTGATTGGAGAAGGTTGCAGTATCTGGTTCGGAACAGTTTTACGTGGCGACGTAAACTCTATTCGCATCGGTAATGGAGTAAATATTCAAGATGGATCTGTGCTGCATACCTTGTATGAAAAGTCGGTCATCGAGATTGGCAACGATGTGTCCGTGGGGCACAACGTAACCATCCACGGCGCCAAGATATGCGACGGAGCACTGATAGGAATGGGATCCGTAGTGCTCGACCATGCCGTAATAGGCGAAGGCGCAATTGTTGCTGCCGGTTCGGTTGTACTGAGCAACACGGAAGTTGAGCCGGGCAGTATCTACGCCGGCGTACCCGCCAAGTTCGTAAAGAAAGTAGATCCCGAGCAAGCCAAAGAGATCAATCAGAAGATAGCGAACAACTATCATTTCTACGCCTCTTGGTATAAGGACGAATCCTAAACGATAACAATTTATCAATCTAATAATAATCTACTACCATGAAACACATTTCCCTTATTGCACTGTCTGCATGTATCTCGTGTACGCTTGCCGGCGCCCAACAGTCCAAGGAAATTTCGTACAAGAAACCGGGGGTGTACAACCCTCCAACGTATGTATGCTACAAACTTCCCGCCCCTATTACGATAGACGGCAAGTTATCTCCCGGAGAATGGGACGCTATCCCATGGACAAGCGATTTCGTAGATATGCTTGGCGACAAAGGCCCTGCTCCTTACTTACAAACAAGAGCTAAAATGGCGCATGACGACAACGGTATCTATTTTGGCGTATGGATGGAAGAAACCAATATATGGGCTACCTATACCAACCACGATGCTTCGCTTTATCAGGAAAATGCGTTTGAGTTCTTTATTGATCCGTCTAACAATACGCACAATTACTTGGAATATGAAATTAATGCGCTGGGTACTGAATGGGACTTATTTCTCACCAAACCGTATCGGGATGCACCTATGATTACACTGAGCGATTGGGAATTTTTGGGAATGAAATCAGCCGTACATTTGGAGGGGACAATCAATAACCCCAACGATATTGATAAATTTTGGAGCGTAGAGATATTCGTACCTTGGAAGTCCATTTATCAGGTAGCCTCACAACGCCGGCAGAAGCCGTTAGAAGGCGATCAGATGCGAATAGATTTTCAACGTGTAGAATGGCCTTTGGAAGTGCAAGACGGCAAGTACGTAAAAGTGCCAAAGCCGGGCGAACAACGACCAAGCAGCTATTTCTGGTTGTGGGCTCCGATTGAGAGCGGTAGTTCTCATGCCCCGGAGTATTGGGGCTACGTTCAGTTTACTTCGAAAGTAGCCGGTACGGAAGTTGTTCCTTTCACCAAAAATCCCGAAGAAGATGCTCGATGGATGCTACGCAACCTCTACTTCCGTCAGTCTGAATACAAAAGGGCAAATGGGACGTATGCTTCTTCAATAGCCGATCTGAAGCCGGAAGAGATATTTCCCGCCGGTCAAATAAAGGCTTTAACCCTGCATACCACCCCCTCTTTTTATGAAATCACCTTCCCTTTCAACAATAAAATCCTCCACATCTCGCAAGATGGTTTGATATGGTAATTTTTCCTTGAACCGGGTTGATATATATCCATCTGTTTTTTTGTATCTTTGTACCCATGATTATTGCACAAAGAAAGAGGAAAGAGAACATAGCCGAATACCTGCTGTATATGTGGCAGGTAGAAGACTTAATCAGGGCGAATCATTTCGATATGGATTCGATTCGCCGCACTGTGATCTCGCACTATGACCAGCCGGAGGAAGTGAAAGAAGAAATTGCCCGTTGGTATGAAGAACTCATAGAGATGATGCGCACGGAAAGTGTAATGGAGAAAGGGCATATTCAACTGAATAAGAATGTAATTATTGTCCTTACCGACCTCCACCTTCGCTTGCTGAAGTCGCCGAACGAATCTGTTTACAAAGCAGCTTATTACAAAGTGTTGCCCTATATTGTACAGCTACGCGCCAAATCGGGCGGAGAAGAAATGTCGGAGATAGAAACTTGCTTTACCGCCCTGTACGGTTATATAGCGCTGAAGCTGCAACATAAAGAGGTCAGCGCTGAAACCTTAGAAGGCGTCAAACAAATAACCTTGTTTCTCTCGCTGCTTGCAGAGAAATACAAGGAAGACCAAGATGGAGAATTAAATTTAGAAGAATACAATATATTATGAAAACAATTTTAGTAACCGGTGCTAATGGGCAATTGGGGCATTCACTTCAACGATTATCCGAATCACTCCCTGCTTATCAGTTTTTGTTTACCGACATTGACACGCTGGATATTTGCGATAAAGAATCTATCCTGGCTTTTGCCGAGGGTAAGAATATTCATTATATTATCAACTGCGCAGCTTATACCGCCGTAGATAAAGCGGAGGACGATGAAATTATATGCATGCGGATCAATAGCGAAGCTGTGCGCAACTTAGGCGAGGCGGCTACGACTCTTGGCGCCAAAATCATCCATATCTCAACCGATTATGTATTCGACGGAACAAACAGCGTTCCTTATCTGGAAACAGATTACACCTGCCCCATGTCGGCCTACGGACGAAGCAAGCAAACAGGTGAATTGATTCTGCGCGCCGTATGTCCCGACGCCATCATCATCCGTACCGCATGGCTATATTCCGAATGTGGAAACAACTTTTTAAGCACTATGCTTTGCTTGGGAAAGGAGAAAGAAGAACTGAATGTGGTGTTCGACCAGATTGGTACGCCTACGTATGCCGGCGACTTGGCCAATGCTATTATTTCAATTATCGACTCCATTGAAGCCGGTACATTTAAATCGGGTATCTACCATTTCTCCAACGAAGGTGTTTGCAGTTGGTACGACTTTGCCCGCAAGATATTCGAAATTGCCGGTATCAAATGCCGTGTTATCCCCATAGACGCCAAAGACTATCCCACACGTGCCACTCGCCCTCAATACAGCGTACTAAACAAAGGCAAAATCAAACGTACCTATGGCTTAGCAATCCCACATTGGGAAGAGAGCCTTCGTAAAATGCTTAAAAAGACAAAGAAATAAATGGCTTATTCTGAAGAGATACGAAAAAGAAGAACATTTGCAATTGTGAGCCACCCCGATGCGGGAAAGACTACGCTCACCGAGAAACTTTTATTGTTTGGGGGCGCTATCCATGTGGCAGGCGCCGTTAAGTCGAATAAAATTAGAAAGACAGCTACGTCGGACTGGATGGAGATTGAGAAGCAACGCGGTATTTCCGTGGCTACATCTGTAATGGCCTTCGATTATGCCGATCACAAAATAAATATCCTCGACACCCCCGGTCACCAG
Organism: Bacteroidia bacterium; assembly: GCA_025996775.1. Classification (GTDB taxonomy): domain Bacteria; phylum Bacteroidota; class Bacteroidia; order Bacteroidales; family Tannerellaceae; genus DFXE01. Next base: position 6,401 of record BNTS01000103.1, read on the forward strand.
GACTTTGCCGAAGACACGTTCCGCACATTGACAGCCGTAGATAGCGTTATCATCGTGATAGACATAGCCAAAGGTGTGGAAGCACAAACCCGCAAATTAATGGAGGTATGCCGGATGCGTAAAACACCCGTTATCGTCTTTGTCAACAAAATGGATCGCGACGGAAAAGACCCCTTTGACTTGCTTGATGAGATAGAAGAAGAGCTTCAGATAAAGGTTCGCCCCCTGAGTTGGCCTATAGATATGGGGCAACGTTTCAAAGGTGTTTATAATATATATGAGGAAAAACTTGACCTATATACGCCCAGCAAACAGTTTGTGACCGAGAGCGTAGAAATTAAAGACATTAACAGCCCCGAACTGGAAAACCATATTGATCCTGATTTGGCTGCCAAGCTACGTTCCGACTTGGAACTTATAGAAGGCGTATATCCCGCCTTCGACGTGGAGACCTATCTGAAAGGAGACATAGCTCCCGTATTTTTCGGCTCGGCATTGAACAATTTCGGCGTAAAGGAGTTACTTGATTGCTTTATCAAGATTGCCCCTTCTCCACGTCCGGTGCAAGCTATTGAGCGGGTAGTGGATCCTGAAGAGGAGAACTTTACCGGCTTCGTCTTCAAGATACACGCCAATATGGATCCCAACCACCGCAGTTGCATTGCATTCGTAAAGATATGCTCCGGCCGTTTCGAGCGGAACGTCAACTATAAACATGTTCGCTATGATAAATGGATGCGCTTCAGTAGCCCTACGGCTTTTATGGCGCAAAAGAAGGAGACAGTAGACGAAGCCTTTGCCGGCGACATTGTAGGCCTGCCGGATACAGGAAACTTCAAGATTGGAGACACGCTCGCCTCCGGTGAAAACCTTCACTTCAAGGGTCTGCCGAGTTTCTCGCCCGAGATGTTCATGTATATTGAGAACGCCGACCCCATGAAGGCCAAGCAACTCAACAAAGGCATCGAGCAACTGATGGACGAAGGCGTAGCACAATTGTTCACCAACCAGTTCAACGGACGAAAGATTATCGGCACTGTAGGCCAGCTTCAGTTCGAAGTTATCCAGTACCGTCTTCTCCACGAATACGGGGCCCAGTGCAGATGGGAACCCATCAGCCTCAATAAAGCATGCTGGATAGAAAGCGATAATGTCGAGATGCTTGACAACTTCATGAAACGCAAGGTTCAATACATGGCTCTCGACAAAGACGGACGCAACGTATATTTAGCCGATTCCGCCTACGTCCTTACCATGGCTCAACACGATTTTCCCGACATCCGCTTCCACTTCACCTCTGAGTTTTAGTTTAAAACCTGCTTGTTCAAGTAAATTTATAAGCTATAGCTCGAAATACTTTTTCTTTCCTTTCAGGTAGAAGGCGATGATGATGCTTTTCTGCATCAACTCAGGGATGGGATTGGGGACGGTTTTTGCCAGATTCTCCTTGCGGGCGGGAAGATATACACGCTTTAGCTTATGAAATTCCCGGCGTGCTTTGTAAACAGCTCTTGCATCCTTCCAATGGCCTGAGAACAGAAACTTGGCGGCTGCAATGTAATCAAGCCAGAAACGGAAGTTCAACACTTTTCTCAGGTCTTTCTGAGCTGTATTCTTGTAAATCATTAACAAGCTGTTGCGGAAATTAAGGAAGGTTTTCCTCGGATGACCAGCCTGCAAAGTAGCTCCTCCAATGTGATAGACAACCGACCGCGGAGTATAAACCACACGATAGCCCCGGCAGCGCAGCCTCCAACACAAATCTACCTCTTCCTGATGGGCAAAGAAACGGGCGTCTAATTCTCCTTCCTTACAATAGACGTCTGTACGGATAAAGAAGCAGGCGCCTGAAGCCCACATCGTATCTATTTCCGTATCATATTGTCCCAAATTCTCCTCCACAACGTCAAAAATGCGTCCGCGACAGAAGGGGTAGCCATAGCGATCAATAAAACCTCCGGCAGCTCCGGCATATTCAAAGAATGCTTGGTTTTTCCACGAAAGAATCTTGGGCTGAACACAAGCAATCGCTTTGTCTCTTTCCAGTATTTCCAAGGGGGCGTCGAGCCAGCCCTGAGTAACTTCCACATCGCTGTTAAGCAAAACAATATATTCGGCGTCTACCTGCTTAATAGCTAAGTTATAGCCTTCAGCAAAACCATAGTTCTTATCCAGCGTAATGATATTAACGAAAGGAAATTTTTCCTGCAACAGACTGATGGAATCGTCTGTTGAACCATTGTCGGCCACATAAATATTGGCCAAATCAGCCGGCGAATATTTGACGACAGAAGGAAGAAACATGTTTAAAAGTTTGCTTCCATTCCAATTTAAAATAATAACAGCGATCTTTTTCATGCACTTTCTCTTTTATGCTTCCAGCGTTTATGTGTCCAAAGCCAGTAAGCGGGATTACGTAATATAGTATTTTCCATCAGACGAGCGTATTGCTCGGTTATCCAGAACTCGGGCGTCGTCTGAGGAGTGGAAGTGATAAGTTTAAATTCAACGGTGTAGAAGCCTCGATCAGTCTGCTTCACATCTGAGAATACTACCGGCAGTTTTTGTTTTCGTGCGATACGTTCGGGTCCGGTCAGGATAGAAGTTTCCTGATTCAAGAAAGTAGTCCAGTAGTGAAGATTGGCTTTGCTGGGCGTTTGGTCGGCAAGAAAGATGGCTACCGAACGGACTTTATCTTGCTTGAGCTTGATAACATCGCGTACTGTATCCGCTTTCTTTATGCCATACGAGCCGAAGCGAGTACGTAACTTGATAAACAAGCGGTCAAAGGCTTTGTTGTTTAGAGGGCGATATACCTGGTAGATGCGTGAATCTTGAAAAAAAGCAGTGGCAGCGGAGAACCATTCCCAGTTGCCGTAATGCCCCATCAGCATCAGGATGCAGGTATGACCTTCCCTCATCAATTCATCTATCAGTTCGGGATTGATAAGGAAAGCCCGGCGCTGTACTTCCTCAAGCGAGATATGAGCCAGTTTGATAGTCTCCACAAAGTAATCGCCAAAATGATGGTAGAAATCTCGCTCCAACTTACGAAGCTCTGACTCCGACTTCTCGGGAAACGAAGCCTTCAAATTACGACGTACAACCTTGAGGCGATACCTTGCTATTTTGTACGCCAATACATATAGCATATCTGAAAAGAGGTAAAGAAGTGGGAAAGGAAGCATGGCTTGCAGTTTCACCCATCCATATAATATCGCATATAAAATCTTATTTCCCATCTTGTGCTTATTTAAGGGTTAGCGCTGTTTGGTCTTCATTCCATTCAGAGAGGGTTGCCTTATAAACCGTATTGATGACGGCAGGATTGTAAGGCGCTTCCACTCGGATATAGTTCTCCGTAAAACCATGCATCTTATTTCCCTTACGGGCATGTTCAAACAATACTTCGCACTGACGCCCTATATGATTGCTATAAAAGGCACGCCATTTCTCATCTGAAATATCCAGCAACTGTTTGCTGCGGGCATGCTTCACTTTCGGGTCTACGGAATGGGCTATCTTCAGTGCCTGTGTGCCCGGTCGCTCAGAATAACTGAATACGTGGAGTTGAGAGACGTCAATACCGGCAATAAAGCGACTCGCTTCTTCAAAAAGTTCGTCAGTCTCGCCACGGGTGCCGACTATCACATCCACACCAATAAAGGCGTCGGGCATCTTTTCTTTTATGGTCTCTACTCTATGGCAAAACAAGCCGGTATCGTATTTTCGGTGCATGAGTTTTAATACGGCGTCGCTCCCACTTTGAAGGGGTATATGAAAGTGAGGCGCAAAGCGTTGGCTTATGGCAACAAAGTCTATCACCTCATCAGTCACCAGATTGGGTTCGATAGAGGATATGCGGTAGCGGGCTATTCCTTTCACGTTATCCAGTGCACGAATCAGATCAATAAATGTCTCACCGGTGCTTTTACCAAAGTCGCCAATATTAACGCCGGTTAGCACAATCTCCTTTCCTCCATTCTGAACCACTTCTTCCGCCTGAGCCACCATCTCGGCAATACTGCCGTTACGGCTTCGTCCGCGGGCAAAGGGAATGGTGCAGTAGGTACAAAAGTAATCGCATCCGTCTTGTACCTTAAGGAAGTGACGAGTGCGATCATCTGAAGAGCAGGAAGGGGTAAAGCTATGTATGTCTTTTGTTTGTGAAGTAATGACAGCGCCGGTATGCTTCTTCTCCAAGTTATTCAGATACTGCAGGATGTCATGTTTTTGTTCGGAGCCTAAAACCAGGTCTACCTCCTCAATCTGCGCCACTTCTTCGGGCTGCAATTGGGCATAGCAACCAGTTACGATCATGAATGCACCGGGATGTTGCTTGCTGATACGGCGAATGGCTTGCCGACACTTCTTATCCGCCAATTCAGTCACTGAGCAGGTATTGATAAGGCAAATGTCTGCTTTTTCACCATTCCGGACATTACGCACACCTTGTTCGCGCAAAAGCTTACCAATGGAGGAAGTTTCAGCGAAATTCAGCTTGCAGCCTAATGTATAATAGGCGGCAGTCTTATTTTCAAAAACTGTTTTGTCTATCATAAGTATTACTTCGCCGACAAAGATAAACTATTTTAATTATTTTGTATAAGAAATTTATAGCGTTAATATTCTTTTATCACTGATAATGACGGATAAATAAATATATCCCCTATATTTGCAGTGAACATTAAATAGAAATGCATTGAACAACTCTCATTATGCCGAGCTTATCCACCAGCAGGCAGCTAAATACGGCGCACGCACGGTATTGAAATACCGTAACGATGAGACCGGTAAGTGGCTGAAGATTTCGTGGCAACAATTCTCTGATACCATTATGCTAACGGCAAAGGCCATGGCCGAGTTTGGTATAATAGAGCAGGAAAACATTGGTTTGTATTCACAAAATATGCCTGAATGTTTAGTTACAGACTTTGCGGCTTATGCCAATCGGGCTGTTCCCGTACCGATGTATGCCACAAGTTCACCCGCTCAGATTGAGTTTATCATCAACGATGCCTCCATTTCAACCTTGTTTGTAGGCGAACAGTTGCAGTATAATAATGCCTTTATCGTTCAGAAAACCTCACAACAATTGAAGCGGCTTATTATCTTCGACCGTAAAGTAAAACTGAACCCGGAAGACACTACGTCTATCTACTTTGAGGATTTCCAGCGCCGTGGTGACAACACGCCTATAGAAGCAACCGTCAAAGTGAGAATGAAGGCTGCTACACCGGACGACATTGCCACCATTATCTATACATCAGGTACTACCGGCCTCTCCAAAGGGGTGGTTCTTCATCACTATAGCTTCCTGGAAGCTATGCGTATCCACCACATGCGCCTGCCCATCATTACCGATAAGGAAACATCAATGTGCTTCCTTCCCCTGACGCATATTTTTGAGAAAGCATGGACATTCCTTTGCCTCTGCTGCGGAGTGAAAATAGCTATTAATCGCGACCCGAAGAAGATACAGGAGACCCTGCCCGAGATTCATCCCACCATGATGTGCAATGTTCCCCGTTTCTGGGAGAAAGTATATACCGGCGTACAGGAGAAGATAGATAGCTTCTCTGGTCCGATGCAGAAGATAGCACGGAGAGCAGTTAAGATAGGCTACATCCATAATATGGAGTACAAAAATAAAGGCTTAACCCCTCCCCTATTCTTGTCACTTCAGTTCAATATTTTTGATAAAACCCTTTTCAGAGCCATCAAGAAGGTGGTAGGGATAGAGAAAGGCATTCTTTTTCCGGTTGCAGGCGCTCCTTTGTCAAACGAAGTAAATGTATTCCTTCATTCCGTTAATATCCCCATTGCTTACGGATATGGACTGAGCGAAACAACCGCCACAGTGTCATTCTGTTCGCAAGAAGGCTTCACGGTAGGTTCCATCGGCGCCGTAATGCCCGATGTGCAAGTAAAAATAGACCCGACCAATAGCGAAATATTGGTGAAGG
>BNTS01000104.1 GCA_025996775.1 Bacteroidia bacterium
TAAAAAACAAGAACGCGAAAAACTTCTTTTTTAAAGAACGCCTGGAACGAATACGCCTCAAGGATATAGACGCTTGGACGGCTGAGAATCTGTCGCCAAATCTGGTCGCCAAACGTACTCAAACCTTTAAGAGAGCGGTGTAATTTTAGATACTATTTACTGAACACCCTACCCGTCAGGGTCGTAAGCCGCAACTGCTTCTTCTCTATGGCTTCCGAACAAAGACAATAGTTCATCTTTGGAATTAGCACGAATGAAACCGCCCGGCACTTCTGCGCTGTTGGAACCTATCAAGAGCGGTACGCGAGCCTGACGACCGGCATTGTAAGCGCTCTCGGCTGTCTCAACAACAAATTTGCCATCTAAAACAGGTCCCGAATAAATAGGCGTTGTACCATCATTTTCCTGCCCACCGTCAACGATATCTTCCACCTTCAAGGCTCGAAGTTTGGCTAATTCCGTAGCATTGACGCCTTCAATTCCGTGCTTGCGGGCAAAGTTCACGCCTATTGTTTCAGCTGAAACAGGATAGTATGGGTCTGCGTTTTCTTTGCTTATAGGTCTGCCGGTAAGCACCCCGTCGCGACCTCCGCCCGACTGGCTTATCGCCTTATGGAAAAGCCCTTTTGCCTGCGGAATGGACAGCAGCGAATGAACTGAAACTCCGCCTGCGGATTCGCCGAAGATAGTTACATTATCAGGGGCGCCACCGAAAGTGTTAATATTGTCATGCACCCATTGCAGGGCTGCAATCATATCCATATAGGCATAACTGCCTTTTGGTTCATCAGGATGTTCCTTGCTCAAAGCCGGAAATGCAAAATGACCGAGGCGTCCGAGGCGATAGTTGAAAGTCATCAGGATAATGCCCTGTTTGGCAAATTCCTCGCCTGCAAACGAGGCTTCCGCGCCGCTTCCACCAACAAATCCTCCGCCATGAATCCACACCATAACCGGTAATTTGGTGCCGGCTTGTGTTCCTTCCGGCAGCCACAGATTAAGGAACAAGCAGTCTTCCGACGAGCCTTGCGCTATGGTTCCGGCGCCCTGTCCCCAACCTGCTTGTGCGCAGTTTGCACAAAACGCGCTTGCATCACGCTCACCTTGCCATGCTGTCACAGGCTGGGGCGCTCGCCAACGCAATTCACCAACAGGCGGCGCTGCATAAGGAATGCCTTTGAAACTCGCAACGCCCCCTTCGGATTTGCCTCGCACAATTCCGGACGCGATACGAACCACAGGTGCATCGTTTGTCGCTTGTTGAGCCTGCAATAAGCCGCTGGCTGCGAGTGCTAATATTAAAAATACTTTCTTCATGATTCTGTTATTTTTTATCTAATCCTTTTTCTTTGAGCCAGACTGACATCAGGTCTGCAATCTGCACATTGTTCAAATCCGAAAACGGAAAATGAGTATTACCATAGATGCCAATTTCGGGCAGATGAACTACCGTTACATCGCCTCCATGCTTGTTGACCACTTCTGCCCAAAGCCGTGCCATAGCCAAACGTGCACGCCAACCATCGGCACCTGAATTGTCGGAAGGTTGCACAGGAATATTGTCACCATAATAAATCACAATCGGGATCTTTGTTAGTTTCATAAAATCGTTCATGGGTATGTCAACCGCTTCAAGTGCGCCTGCCGAACTGGGTACAGGCGCGGGCGTTTCGCCTTCGGGAAACACAAAACCACTGCCCGGCTCATAGGACACGATGCCGCGCACATTTCGGCTCTTGATAGCCGTAACCCATCCTATACCCCCGCCTTGCGAATGGGTTACGAAAATGCCTTCGCCGATTTTGTCGAACAACGCAGCCGTTGCATCCGAAATAACATTCAAGTCGTAATCGCCTGTGTTAGGCGTTATCTGGCGAAAATATTGATTCAGCGTTTCCTCGTCGCGAGCGAATTGTACACCCTCGAAATAGTCGGGCCAAACGCCTATGCGGAAGATGTTAAACCAATTCTGCTCGTCGGCCACGGGCGTGATGGTTCCGGGCACTGTGCTGCGCCCGGCATCGCCCCGCCGCGGTTGGTCAAGCAGATACGTCGCGAAACCCCGCCGTAGAAAAATGTTTTGAAAACCTTCGCGACCATCCGGCGTTGATTCCCATGTTTTTGAAAATTGCATCGTGCCGTGCAAAAACACAAGCGGAAGTTTGCGGGCATCCTCCGGAACTTGATAGAAAACGTAGGCATGGTCGCCATGAAACGTTTGTCCATTCTCGTGCAACACTGTGCCGCCGATGGCAAAACTGCCTTGTTCTTGAAGGACAATCAAGTTGGTGTCTGTGTCAGTGCCCGTATTTGTATTTGCTTGATTACATGCCGAGATGAGCGTAACCAACAAGAGGGATAAAACTATACTCTTCATTATATATATGTCTTTATTATCTCAAATACTGTTTAAAGAAAGCATCCAATTTAGGAAGCGTAATCTGCATATACTCCGTCCGGTCGTACAAATCGACGTGCGAGGCACCGGGGACGACAAAGAGTTCTTTCGGCTCAGCCGCCTTGCTGTATGCATCTTCACTGAAATATGCGGAAACAGCGCGTTCGCCAACGATAAACAGCATAGGTCGGGGCGAGATGGTTTCGATTTGCGCGAATGGGAAGAAATTCATCATCGGCGCAACGCTTGTAAAGGAATAGTTGGTGGCGGTGTTGGGATGGTTTCCGCGCGGGGTGCGGTAGTAATCGTAAAACTCGCGGGTGTTCTCCGTATCGTTCGGACTTAATTTGTCGGGAACACCGAGGTTGTCCCTGCGAGCCGCGCCTACAAATTCCTTTGTGCGCTGTTCGCCGATTTCGTCCAGGATTTTCATGCGCTGTTCGTAGGTAGTAACATCGCCCAAGGCTTGCCTGCGGGCACGTCCCAAATCATACATGCTGACAGTCGCCACAGCTTTAATCCTGTGGTCAATCGCAGCCGCGCTAACCGAATATCCACCGCCTCCGCAAATACCTATCACACCGATACGGTCTTTATTCACAAGCAGGTGATTGCTCAAAAAATCTACCGCCGCACTAAAATCTTCAACACGTATTTCAGGGACTTCAATATTGCGAGGCTCTCCACTGCTCTCGCCCCAAAACGAGGCATCGAATGCAAGTGCGATGTAGCCGCGTTCAGCCATTTTACGTGCGTGTAATCCCGATGTCTGCTCTTTAACTCCTGTAAATGTGTGCCCTACAACGATTGCCGGATATTTTTTTTTCGCATCATAGTTTGGCGGGAAATACAAGTTTCCCACGACATTAATTTTTATCCGATTCGGAAAAGAAACCTTTTGCACTGTCACGCCATTTTGGGTTTCCGTCACGAGATTGGCTGTTAAGTCTCTGCTTTGCAAAACTTCCTTTAATACAGGCGTAGCTGCGTCCGTCTTGGCTTGCCCCAGACTGTTCCCTATTATTGCTATTAATTGTGTCAGTTGTTCGGGAGTCAGCCCTGTATTCAGTGCAAGATTAAGATGCGACCGCAACTGCGGCTCTACTCCGCCAAGGCTGGCAAGTATCGTTACCGTAATCATTTCCCGCTGAGAATGGCTCAACACATCCCTGTCAAAAATATCAGCAAAGAGATGTTCTTTCAGAAAAACTTCTATTTCCGGACTGAAAGCAGCATACCCTGTTTTTTGACCGGTTTCCTGTATGCGGGTAAGTTCTTCGAGCGTTTTCTTACCACGCTCATACTTACTGCCCTTGTCGGTAATGGGCGATGCTTCTTTGCCCATTTTGTCGGTTATGCCTTTGGCTTTCCGTTCGTCAAGCACTGAAATAAAAGTGTTTATTCCTTGCAAACTTCTGGGGAAACCTGCATAAGCATAAAGATGCACAAGCACTTCTTTGATTTCATTGACAGTCAATCCGGCATCCAATGCCTCATTTAATTCGCTTTTCAGCGTTTCCAAGTTACCAACAGCGGTATTTGCCACAATGGTAACGATTTTCTGTTGTTGCCGATTCAGACTATTACTTGCATTTTGTGCACTCAAATGATTGATACACATAAAACTGATTATTAAAATGAGTACTCTTTTCATCTCTTATTTTTATTAAAATTCACGGTGTAAAAGTACGGCAAATGCATATAATGTATTTTGTTTTATGGCTCAAATATTTTTGTTGATAGGCTCAATTTTAAATATGTATCCATTATCATAAACTGATTTAATAATCCCTTCTCCAAATTCAGCTAAAATATCTTGATCTGATTTCATTTTATATAATTATCATTGTTAAACTATTTTTCATATCCATCATTATAAATATTATTTCTAATTTCATAACTATCTCGGCACTGTTAGTATGAATAATTCAGGTTAAAGTTTAAATATAATAAGACACTACTGACCGACTAAAATTTTGAAAAAGAGTGGTTACCTTCCTGCGGTTTGGTCCCAATATTGTATTTTTTTTGTAGTAAGCAATGAAAAACAGTATAGGAAAGATAGCGAAAAAAATTAGTCAATCAATAGTGAAATTAATATATATTAGTATCTTTAACAATCTCTTCTTTCATATCTGTTTCACAATTCCATAATTCTACATAATTAGTTGTTATTCGCTTTGATTCAGCATGACCCTTTAAAAGGAATACATAATTTAGCCAGAACTCAACTCCAATTGTTTTATATTTCAAATAGTCTTGAAAATATCCACTTAATGGTATTCTCAATGAAATTTGAGATTGAGGTGCAATAATTGTCCTGCAGTTATTATATTTTAATATAACTTTTTCGGTTCCTTGAGGCAATGAAATTGATTGTCCATCTGCATACACAAGAGGTAAAAGGCCTGATGGAGTAGTCATTTCATCAGAACAAATATCAAAACAACTCCTTAGAATTATTGTATCACAGGATATATTTTTAAATACTAAATCAACTGTAATTGGATTATTTAAATCTTTTTCTAAATATACTTTCAAACTATCTGTATTTGCAGAATAAGTATTAATATTAATCAGTAACATTAAAAGTATATTAAATGCTTTGTTATTTAATTTTATTTCCTTGAACATCATAATTATTTTTATTTTCATATTGAATTACTTTATTAAGTGATATTTCATATAACAATATACTTTTATTATTAATAATTTGCGTTTCATTTGATATATTAAATAATCCTGCCGCACTTGCTTTTTCAGTTTCAGAATAAGCATTAAGTTCATCTCTGAAATAATTGGATGGTTTATAAATATAATCGAAACATTCTTTTTCTTTTACATACCCATTCTCATTGATAAATATATCTAAAATAATAAATAATTCAGCACTAATATCTTCAAAATTAATAGGTATATTATCCTATAGTGAATGGTGCAATGAATAGAATAGTAATTCCGTTCATAGAACTCCTTTTCCGTACCATAAGCCGCTGCCGGAGAATTAAGGTGTCGCGGCGTCCATGAAAAGAAGATGGAGGGGATAGGGCTTTCTTTTATCACCTTGCCCTTTTCGGGAAGGTTGAGGACAGGAGGATCTCCGGCCGCAATCATTGCCTGGGCAAAGCCCATGTTGGGGTTGCTCAGCAGCTTATTCGTGGCCGCCTCGTACACCTCGAAATGGAAGCGGTAGAAGTTATCCGGCAGCAATTGGGTTCGGTTGAATTCCGCCTGGTTCCCGCTTGCGCGGATATTCTTACGGCGGAAATGAACAGCCAGGTCGTTAAGGGACAGTTGGGTGCTCACATCGGCCGGAAGCTGCATGGTTGGCGTAAACACTTCGGGGGGATTGACAAGCGAAAAAGAGGAGGACGTGATTTTCATCCGCAAAAACACATTCAGGACGGGCTGCTGAATGTCGGTATTGATGAGCGTAACCTTCAGCTTCTCCTGCATGCCCGTATAATAAGCCGGAACATGAGGGGTATAAGGAGGTATAAGCTGCGTATATACCTGCACGGGATAGGTGCTTTGTGCATAAGCAGTTGTCCCGCAAATCAACAGGAACAGGCAACCCAGCCAAATGCGGAATATGTGGGGATAAGCTTTCATCTAAAGTTCAAATATAAGGTAAATTTGTGGTTCATTCGACAAATGCATAGTTTTTCTTAAAAATATCATTCTGCAAACTAAGGGTCAAAAATATCAAAATGTCAAAAAATGGTCTTTTTTTTCTTTGATATTTGGAGGGATTTTGGAGCTTTTAGGCGAAAAACGTCGGGAATTGAGGGTTTGCAAAATACAAAATGACAGTAATTCGGTGTTTATAATTGAATATAGAAAGTAAAAAGCGGGATTAGCTCTCATGTTTTACTCTTTTATCTTGAATTACTCATCATAATGCATTAAGATTCTGAAGGACTTTAAGGACATTAGAGATCTTAAAAACTCTTAAATTTAAGTGAATATTCCATAAAATTAAAAGACATTTAGATTTCGTTTGCATCGCTCCGGGAAATCATTTAGATGATTTTAAAAATGATCTAAATGAAATTTCCAAATCATGCTGATGACGTCCGGCAGTCATCAGCATGATTTCCCAAAAAGAAGCCGTCTTTTCAAAATATTTTTCCCGAATCGCGACAAAATCTTTACATATCCACGAACTTTGGCCGTTTTTATCGAATCTACGAATTCATCGTAACACAAAAAAGGCCTTTTTTCTGACAATTTGTACGGTTTTTAACAAAATTTTATTGTAGAGACGCGATTAATCGCGTCTCTACTTCGTGCCATCTGACGGTAAGCAAATTGTAGATACGGTCTATGTTTCAGGTCTTTAGAACCAAACTTTAAATAAGGGCGCTAATTCTGTGTGGGAAGTCATTGCCCGAACGAAATATCCATCCTTTGGCCTTGAATAATCAGGTCATGGTCAGGAGTTACCAATTTCAACTTACCGGCTACTTCGGAGAGAGGAATGGAATCCACCTTATCGCCTTTAATGCAAACCATGCGTCCGAATTGGCGGGTAGCAATCAGTTCAGTGGCATGGCCTCCCAAACGGGTGGCTAAGTTGCGATCGAAAGGGGAGGGGTTACCTCCCCTTTGAATATATCCCAAAACCGTTTCGCGGGTCTCGATTTGTGTCATTTCTTCAATTTTCTTTGTAATATAGTCGGTAGGCCGTTTCTTTTTATCGGGCGTTTCCAAGCCTTCAGCTACAACTACGATGGAGTAGGGTTTGCCGCGTCGTTCACGCTCTGTCAAGACGGAACTTACCTTGTTTATATCATAGCCCAGTTCGGGCAATAAGATAACATCGGCTCCTCCGGCCATGCCTGCATACAAGGCAATCCAACCTGCATGATGCCCCATCACCTCCACCACCATTACCCGCCTGTGAGAGCTGGCTGTAGAGTGAAGACGGTCGATGGCTTCGGTTGCTATGTTAACCGCCGTATCAAATCCAAAAGTGATATCCGTCCCCCATACATCATTATCGATTGTTTTCGGTATGCCTACAATGTTCAATCCGATGCTTGAGAGTAGCGCAGAAGTCTTTTGTGTGCCGTTACCCCCGATACATACAATGCAATCGAGGCCTAACTCTTCATACCGCTTTTTTATAATAGAGGAGGATTCTGCATTATCAGGATTGATTAATTTGCGAAACGATTTTTCACGCGAAGTGCCCAAGATGGTTCCCCCAAGATTAAGGATTCCCGAAAGACTACGTTCGGTTAAGACCTGAATATCTTTGGGGTTATTACTCAAAATGCCTGAGAAGCCGTTATGGATTCCAACCACTTTCATGTGATAATGCAAGAGTGCTGTTTTGCCTACGCCACGGATGGTAGCATTGATGCCGGGACAGTCGCCACCGGAAGACAGGATACCTATTTTCATACGAAAAATAATTATATGCAGGCAAAGGTAATTAAATAACCAAGAGAATACCTACATTTGCGGGCAATTCATTAAAAAGAGCATGGATATTTTAACAAGATTAGTATCACAATTGTTTGTTCCCCGCCAGAAGGAAATCGAAATGTTTGCCCAGCACACTGACGAGATCCAGCGAAAGCAATTAAAGTCCCTGTTATCTGCGGCTCGGCATACCGAATGGGGGGAAAAGTATGATTTTAAAAATATACGTACCTATAAAGACTTTGCAGAGCGTTTGCCCCTTCAGAGTTACGACGATATCAAGCCCTACGTCTTCCGCATGATTAATGGCGAAAAGAATGTGCTATGGCCAAGGCGTATGACGTGGTATGCCAAAAGCAGCGGCACGACCAACGACAAGAGCAAATTCATCCCCATTACGCGCGAAATAAGGAAATCACAATATAAAGGCGGCTTCGATTGCGTAGCCATTTACTTGCGCAACAACCCCGACAGCCGCTTCTTCTCTCGCAAAGGATTGATACTGGGCGGTAGTCATAGCCCTTCTCCTCTGAATCAACATGCGCATTACGGCGATTTATCGGCCGTACTGATCCAAAAGCTCCCACCCATTGTCAATCTGGCAAGGGTTCCGAAGAAGAAGATCATCCTGATGGACGAATGGGAAAGCAAAATCAAGGCTATTGTTAACAGTACCTGGAATGAAGATGTAAACAGTCTCTCGGGCGTTCCTTCGTGGATGCTGGTACTAATCAAAGCCCTGCTGCAGAAAACGGGAAAGCAATACCTCACGGACGTTTGGCCCAATCTGGAAGTGTATTTCCATGGCGGCGTAAGCTTCGAGCCTTATCGCGACCAATACAAGAGCCTGATACCATCCGACAAGATGCACTATATGGAAACATACAATGCCTCAGAAGGTTTCTTTGGCATACAAGACGACCCCTACGATCCCTCCATGCTGTTGATGCCCGACTATGGCGTCTTCTATGAATTTATCCCTCTGAGCGAATTGTCTAATTCCGATCATCCATCCATTCTCCCTTTGGAGGCGGTAGAGGTGGGTAAGAACTACGCCTTGATAATCACCACCACAGGTGGCCTTTGGCGTTATATGATAGGCGATACGGTACGATTCACCTCCGTCTTCCCTCATAAATTTGTAATCTCTGGCCGTACCAAGCATTACATCAATGCCTTCGGCGAAGAATTGATGGTAGATAACGCCGACAAAGCCATTAGCCAAACGTGTCGCGAGACCGGCGCCGAAGTACAGGAATACACTGCCGCCCCCCTCTTTATGCTCGACAAAGGCAAAGGCCAACACGAATGGCTGATAGAATTTGATAAGCTACCTCCCTCCATCCCCGAGTTTGCCGCATTGCTGGATAAACATCTGCAAGAGCTTAACTCCGACTACGAAGCCAAGCGCTACAAAGAAATATCCCTCCAATCCCTAAAAATAATCACCGCCCGCGAAGGCCTCTTCTACGACTGGCTCAAACAAAAAGACAAATTAGGCGGCCAGCATAAAATCCCCCGCCTGAGCAACGACCGCACCCAGATAGAAGAACTTCTCGCTATAAATGGATAGGCTGTACGAAATATTAGTATACTACTAAAAAACGGATTAAGAAATAGTGAAAACGAATGACTGGAAAGACCGGTTGGGGGTTATGTATTCTACCAACCCGGACTTTAAATATGAGACAGGGGAAGAGGAAGAGGCATCTACCCTCCCCAAAGAAAAACAACTTTTGCGCATCTCTTTGGATAAAAGAAATCGCGGAGGCAAGGTAGTCACGCTTATTACCGGATTCCGAGGTACTGCAGACGATTTGTCTGCTTTGGGTAAACTGCTGAAAGTGAAATGCGGGGTAGGGGGTGCTGCCAAAGACGGCGAGATCGTTGTTCAAGGAGACTTACGAACCAAAGTATTAGATATTCTACAAAAAGAAGGTTACACCAAAAGCCGAACTATATAGTTATGCTGACTATTTACAGAGCCTCTGCAGGAGCCGGAAAGACCCACAAACTTACAGGCGAATACCTGAAGCTTCTTTTCGGAGGCAACTCGGCCTATCGTCATATTCTTGCGGTAACCTTTACGAATAAGGCTACCGACGAGATGAAGAGTCGCATCATTGAAGAGCTTTACAACCTGGCCTCTCATCGTAAATCCGATTATATAAACGTCCTTTCCGAAGCATACGAAGGTATTTCCGAAGAACAAGTTCGCACGAAGGCAAAGGATATATTAATCTCCATCCTCCATGACTACGCGGCTTTTAATATCAGCACCATAGATCGCTTCTTTCAGCAAACCATGCGAGCCTTTACCCGTGAGATAGGATTACAAGGCGGCTATGGCATTGAGATGGATCAGGAGTTAGTGCTTTCTGAAGCCATTGATAACCTGCTGGGCGATTTGGAGAAGCCGGAAAACAAGGAACTCCTGAACTGGTTGCTCCGTTTTACCGAAGATAAAGTAGAGAATGGGGGCGAATGGAACCTAAGGCGGGAGATTATGTCGCTCAGCCGTGAGGTATTCAAAGAAAGCTACAAAGCCTTTAGTGAGCAGGTAAGCCAGGATATTGAAGATAAAAAGGCACTGGAAACATACAAAAACGAACTATACACCATCGTTCGCTCAACAGAGCAAGAGGCAAAGGCATTGGGCGAGAAGGGGCTGAATGTGATGAAACAGTTCGGGCTTCAACCCTCCGACTTTAAAGGGGGAAGCCGTTCGCCTTTCTTCTATTTCGAGAAACTCGCCAAGGGCGAGATGAAGGAACCTACAGCTACCTTTATCGGTTTGGCCGATAACGAAGGGGCTTGCTATACCAAAACAACCTCTCAGGCCATGGTGCCGATTATTGGAGCCGCTTTCGACAGCGGACTGAATACATGCATCAAGGAAGTAATATCCCTCTTTGAAAAGCTGACGGATTATTATACCGCCAAGGAAATCGTACGTTTCTACTACACCTTGGGCATCTTGAACGACGTATCCAACCAGATAGCAGCCTACCGAAAGGATAAGAATATCATGCTGATAGCCGACACAACCGAACTACTCGCCAAAGTAATAGACAACAGCGATACGCCCTTTATTTACGAGAAGACGGGTACGCATGTAGACCATTATATGATAGACGAGTTTCAGGACACCAGCCAGATGCAATGGAACAACTTTCACTCTCTTATTCAAGAAAGCCTGGCTCACAAACATAGCAACCTGATTGTAGGTGATGTCAAGCAGAGTATCTACCGATTCCGTAACTCTGACTGGAAACTATTAGACGAGCAGGTGCAGAAGGATTTTCGCCCCGAGCAGGTACAAGAAGAAACCCTGTGGGATAACTGGCGCAGCTTCCGGCAGATTGTGGAGTTTAATAATACAATGTATGCCATAGCTCCTAAACTGCTGCAAGCGCTTTATAATGATGTACTCGAAACATCGTCTCTACCTGAAGAGGAGAAGCTTTTGTTTCAGTCGAGGATTGTTGCAGCCTACGATAAAAGCGAGCAGTCTGTTCCTCCTAAGTTTCAGGATACAGAAGGACATATCACTGTGGACTTCCTGACAGGCGATGAAGATATAGACTGGAAAGAGGAAGCTCTGCAACGCCTACCGGCTACCTTGGAACGTCTTCAAGATACCGGCTATGCTTTGCAGGACATTGCTATCTTGGTACGCACCAATCAGGAAGGCGCTTCTGTAGCCGATGCCCTGCTTTCATACAAGGAAGAGCATCCAAGCGACAAATACCGCTACGATATCATCTCAGACGATGCCCTCTATGTAGGTAGCTCGCCTGCCGTTCGCTTCATACTGGCGCTCTTAGAGCATTTGAAGAATCCCGACGATCTGACACATAAACAAATGGCGCTCTTAGCGTACGCTTCCTTAACGGGACAATTCATTGAGGTCTATCCATCCTCCGATTTTCCTGCAGATATCCGTCAGGCTTTGGATGTATTGTCACGGCAATCTTTATACGAGATGACGGAAGGACTTTTCCGCCTCTTTGCCGACCGTTTCCCTGAGAACGAACAAGTTTTCGTGCAAGCTTTCTTCGATATGGTATTAGAATTTTCACAAAAGGAGAATGCCAGTCTGGAACGATTCCTCAAGTGGTGGAGCGATTCCGGCTCTCGCAAAACCATTGCTACCCCCGACGGACAGAATGCTATCCGTATCCTCACCATCCATAAGTCGAAAGGCTTAGGTTTCAAAGTCATTATCCTTCCTTTCTGCGATTGGGAGATAGATCATCGGCCGTTCCAGCAAGTCATCCTCTGGTGTCATCCATCGGCCAGGCCATTCAACCACCTCCATCTT
>BNTS01000105.1 GCA_025996775.1 Bacteroidia bacterium
TGCTTATTGCTGACAGGTTGCTCCCCAGCAGAGCCTGTTTCCTCTTAACACCCTGATACAAAGATAGAATATTAAAGTTAATTAATAACAATAATCCGGGGTTTACTTGGATTTTAAATGGAAATACATTATGTCAATAAAAGAGTATATACAATCAAATGGGGATAGGTTTTTGGAGGAGTTGATATCCTTGCTAAGAATTCCTTCGATTAGTCAAAAGCAAGAGAATAAAGCGGATATGGTGGCTTGTGCCAATAAGTGGGTTGAGTTGTTACAGGCTTCCGGCGTTGATAAGGCGGTGGTGATGCCTACGGCAGGGAATCCTGTGGTTTATGGCGAGAAACTGCTTAGTAAAGATGCGCCTACGGTGCTGGTTTACGGGCATTATGACGTGATGCCGCCGGAACCGCTGGAGCTTTGGAAAAGTAGTTCTTTTGAACCGGTTATTCATGACGGACGTATTTGGGCACGTGGAGCTGACGATGACAAGGGGCAGTCTATGACTCAGGTGAAGGGCTTCGAGACGGCTTTGAAGCTGGGACTGCTTCGTGTGAATGTGAAGTTTATCATAGAAGGTGAGGAAGAGATTGGATCGCCCAGTCTGGAAGCTTTCTGCATTCAACATAAAGACCTTCTGAAGGCGGACGTAATTCTGGTGTCTGACACCAGCATGGTAAGTCCGGAAACGCCTTCCCTCACTACCGGACTACGTGGTCTGGCATACTGGGAGGTGGAGGTTACAGGTCCCAACCGAGATTTGCACTCCGGACACTTTGGGGGAGCAGTGGCTAACCCGATTAATACCCTCTGCAAGCTGCTGAGCGACGTAACAGATGCTGACGGCCGCATCACTATCCCCGGCTTTTACGACGATGTGGAGGAAGTTCCTGCTGCCGAACGAGAGATGATAGTCAAGGTTCCGTTTGATGAAGCCAAGTACAAAGCTGCTATCGATGTAAACGAGTTGTTTGGCGAGAAGGGATACTCAACTCTTGAGCGCAACAGTTGCCGTCCTTCATTCGACATTTGCGGTATCTGGGGAGGTTACACCGGCGAAGGAGCCAAAACCGTGCTGCCCTCAAAGGCACATGCCAAGGTATCTTGCCGCTTAGTGCCCCATCAAGACCATAAGAAGATTGAGAAACTGTTTGCAGACTACCTTACCCAGGTTGCTCCGGCATCGATAAAGATAAAGGTAACCGCGTTGCATGGCGGGCAAGGCTACGTATGCCCCATCGACCTACCAGCCTACAAAGCAGCCGAGAAGGCAATGGGCATAGCTTTTGGCGTCACCCCCTTGGCCGTTCGCCGCGGAGGAAGCATCCCCATCATCTCTACCTTCGAGCAAGTACTGGGCGTCAAAACCGTTCTGATGGGCTTCGGCTTGGAACAAAATGCTATCCATTCCCCCAACGAAAGCTTCCCCCTCGACTACTTCTACAAAGGAATAGAAACCGTAGCAGAATTTTATAATAATTTCTAATAATATCCTCTCATCATGGGTATTATTTGATCCTGGAGGAGAAGAAGATCAGGTAGCAAATACCGAGGCAGACAATGGCTATGGCTCCGTTTTGCGCATGGGCAAAGTCAGAGGCTATACCCATCAGGAGAGGGAAGACGGCGCCGCCAAAGAGACCCATAATCATCAATCCCGATACCTCGTTCTTCTTTTCCGGCAGATGAAGGATGGCCTGTGAGAAGATGATTGGGAAGACATTGGCATTTCCAAGCCCTACACATGCTATACAGAGGTAAAGCAGGTTGCGTTCATGAAAGAAGAACAAGCCTGCTATGCCAACCAGCATCAGTACTACGCTGAAAAGGAAGAAGCGTTTGGGAGCAAACTTAACCAGCAGAAAAGCGCCTGCCAGACAACCAAAAGTACGAAAGAGGAAGTAGACACTTGTCGCGTCTCCAGCAGCAGTCAGGTCGATGCCCAGTCGCTCGATGAGTAATTTGGGAGCTGTTACATTGATCCCCACATCAATACCTACGTGGCAGAGGATTCCTACGAACGACAGCAGGATAAGCTTGTCACCCAACAATGAGAAACAATCAGCAAAGGAAGAGGTTTTCCCTTGTGCATCGCTTTCGCGGATAGGAGTAAGCCACAGCGCAATACAGGCTATGATGGCCACAGCCATATAGATCGGGTAGAGAAGCTTCCAGTCACCGGCATGAAGCGCCAACCAACCGGCCAATAGAGGCGCTATAAAGGAAGCGATAGCCTTCACAAACTGACCCAAGGTAAGTGTACTGGGCAGTCGTTTATCGTTTACTATATTTGAAATAAGCGGATTGAGCGATACCTGCATCAAAGCATTGCCTATTCCCAGAAAAGAGAAAGAGAGCAGCATCCCTACAAAGGAATAATGAATGAGCGGTATAGCCAAGGCGATGATAGTAGCCACTATACTGATAAGCACCGTTTTCCGACGTCCAATCTTGTTCATCAACATCCCCGTAGGTACCGAGCAAACGAGGAACCAGAAGAATACCATCGAGGGAAACAGATTCGCTACTGTATCCGACAATTTATAATCAGCCTGTACATAATTGGTGGCAATGCCTACCAAGTCTACAAATCCCATCACAAAGAAGCAGAGCATGATAGGGATTAATTTCCATACATTGTTATTTTGTTCTTTCATATATTATTTGTTGCTATATGGAGGCCATGCCCCTGGTTGTGTACATACAAAGGCAGCAGTATCTACGGCTGCCCGGTGGGCTTCGCGTAGGGATTTTCCGCTCAGGATGGAATAGACGAAAGCGCCCGAAAAGGCGTCACCTGCTCCTACCGTATCTACTACGTCTACCTTGGGAGTAGGTAAGACGGATAAATCGGTTTCAGTATAGACGGCACTATACTTATCGCCTGCCGTAAGGACAAGGTAGTGGAGGCTGTAGGTCTCAATCAACTTCCTGCACACCTTTTCGTCGTTGCCTTCCAATCCGAAGAGTGAACGAACAAGTGCTAACTCCTCATCGTTAATCTTAAAGATATTTGCTTTTTGAAGGAGAGAAGCTATCAGTTCCTTAGAGTAGAAATGCTGGCGGATATTGATGTCAAAAAAGCGTAGCGCATCAGACGGAGCATAGTCTATCAGTGCATGGATAGCAGCCCGCGCTACAGGTGAACGTAGCGCAAGCGTACCAAAACAGATGGCGTCTGCCTTCTTAACAATATCTACCGCTTCAGGCATCAAGGGAATATAATCCCAGGCAACATCCTCTACGATGGTATAGGAGGGTATCCCGTTCGTTAGTTCAACGAGGACGTGACCGGTTGGGTAGGGTAGGGCTTCGGCTTGATAGCGAATGTTGTTTTTTTCTAATTCATCCACTATTTCACGACCCAAGTTGTCTTGCCCAACAGCACTTATAGCATAGCCTTCCGCTCCTAAAGCATTGGCATGATACACAAAATTAATCGGCGCCCCGCCGGCCTTTTTCCCTTCGGGCAGCAAGTCCCAAAGCAATTCGCCGATACCGACTATGATTGGAGGATTGCTCTTCATTTCCAGATTGAATGTAAGGGATAGACTTCCAAATTCAGCACCTCTATGTTGTGCCCAAAGAATTGGAAACCATCGGTATTCGTTGTCTTCAAGTCGCGTAACACCGAGAAGGAATAGGCTCCTCCATCGATGAAGACTTCAAAGCAGGTGCGATCTATGAAAATATCGGCAGACACTTCCATGCTACCTAATTGCTGGGGCGCATAGAACACTCCGTTTACCTGATTGCCGTTCAAATCATAGACCAGCACGTTCTGCCCTGCCAGCTTAAGGCCTACATCCGTTGCATGAGATAATTTGAGGGTTGCTTTGATGCGCAGTGCATCAGATTTGGCGTATGGCTTTAGCTTATCGGTAGCCTGTTGCACGGTCAGTGATTGCCATTGAGCGCCTTTCTCCTGGAGCTTGTCTATCTCTTTCACCGGGTTACTGAAGAGGCGTATGCCGTCTTTGGTAGTTTGCAACGTCAGTACCGTTGGGATAAGCATCAGGTTGTTAAAGGGCATTTCTTTGGGAGTCTCCAAACGTCCCCAACCTATCTGGATACGTCTTCCGTCCGAGGCAGGGATGTTTGCATACGTTTGAGCGGCATAAAGCCCACCTGTGGTATAGTAAAACTTGCCCGTTTCAGGTGTAAATACTTTTCCGTTGAAGCGGCCAATCATATACGTGCCCGAAGCACCATACATCACCCATTTGGTATAGGCGGGATTGCCATCCACAGGAAGTTCAAACAACTGAGGACATTCCCAGAAACCGGTGGTATGACTTTCGTATTTCCATGCCTTCAAGTCGGGAGAGGTGTAGATGGAATGTCCATCGCGCTCATTGAGAACCATCACCCATTCCTTGTTGGGGGCGTACCAGAAGACCTGCGGGTCGCGGGTGTCCTTGCTGTTCCATTTAGCTTTTGAGTCGATAAGGGGATTGCCCTTGTACTTCGTCCAGGTACGGCCTTTGTCTAAGCTGTAAGCCATGCATTGTACCTGCTTCTCTTCCGAGTCGGCAGTATAGATGGCTATCATGGCGGGAGTATTTCCCTTATTGAACCCGGCCGTATTGTCATAGTCTATAAGGGCACCACCGGAGAACATGGTGCCGTGTTCGTCCGGAAAGAGTGCCAAAGGCAACTCTTTCCAATGCATCAAGTCAGTGCTAACGGCATGCCCCCAGTGCATATTGCCCCAATCGCGGTGACCTGGATTATGTTGGTAGAAAAGGTGGTACTCGCCTTCGTAGAAGATAAGCCCGTTTGGATCGTTAATCCATCCCTTTTGAGCCGAGAAGTGTATCTGCGGACGATATTTCTCCTGATATACCTGTGCTGTCAATGATGAAGCGATAAACAAGAGAATAAGGATACTTGAATTTACTTTTAAAAGTTTCATAAGGTAAAGAATTTAAAGTTTATATTACCAGCCGTAATTCTGCTGATATAATTTTTTGCTAAAGTTAATCTGAGCTTTTGGAATAGGAAAATATTCGTCCCTGTTTTTAGTAAATTTAGCTTCAGAGAGGTAGGCGCCGCGTCTTATCTTTTCCACTTCAAGATATTTATTGACTGTTTCAGCCGCAATACCCCAACGTACGAGGTCGAAGAAACGGAATCCCTCTTGCGAAAATTCCAGACGGCGCTCCCATTGCAAAGCCGTGCGGGCAAAGTCTTGTGTCCATGCGGGGCAGTTCACACCAGGCTTGTAAGCTTCTACTTTGAAGTTACCCGTAGGTTGTCCCGTCACGTCCACCAATCGAGCCGTACTTTTAGCAGCCCGTTCACGGATGCTATTGATAAGTGGGAGGGCTTCAGCTTCGCGTTCCAGTTCGATAAGCGCCTCAGCCTGCCAAAGCAATACATCATCATAGCGTATGATATCGCGGTTCTTGGAGCTTGACATGAAAGGAGTCACCTGTGCAAAGCAAGGGCAATCGGGAAGTACAGTTTCCTTCATCGACATAAAAGGCCCGTATGTTTGCGTATCCCTGTTCCAGCTTTCATCGAAGATAAAAGAAGGGCCGTATTTATAAGGAAGCCCCGGTATCGCTACCGTATGATTCAATCGCGGGTCAACCGTATTCTCAAACAAATCGTCTGCTTTGATAAGGCTTTTATCATTGAATGTATCGAATAGAGGGAGACCCTTCTCATCCGTGCGAAAGGCATTCACCATATTTTGTGAGGGCTGATGGAAACCACAGCAACCGTATTCCGGATTCATCGGATAGTTGAGCATGGCGCTCCAGTCTAAGCGACCGCGAATGGTTCCATCGTTCAATGAATGTTGTACGGCAAAGATAGATTCGAGGCCGTTCTCAGTTTCATAGAGGAAGTTCTCTGCAAAGTCATCAGCCAAATGATATCTCGAAGAAAGCTCGTTGCACAAGGAAGCAACTTCTTCCAGCTTGGTTTTGTTTATATTCGTTACATTATGCTTCTCATCTTGCTCGTAGGCGGCATACAGCAGGGCTTTGGCCAAGTAAGCTTTGGCCATGCCTTTGTTAGCACGTCCCAACTCGCTCTGCTGGTCGGGCAGGTTGGCTACGGCAAAGCGGAACTCACCGATGATGATGTCCCAAAGCTGCTCGCTGGTATATTCCACGTTTGATATATTGATATAGTCATCAGTGGAGGTTTTCTCGTCTACATAAGGTATATGCTTAAAGAGAATCTTCAGGTCGAAATAGAAGTGAGCACGCAGGAAACGCATCTCGGCTTCACGAAGAGTCTTGTTGGGATAGTCGCTCTCGGAAGCCTCCGTGATACGGGCCAGTGCATCGTTGGTACGGGCTATGTAGATATAAGTCCCATACCATTTCTGATCCAGGTATCCAATATCATCGCGCATATAGACGAAGGTCTCGAAGATATTCCAATCGCCCATATCGCCCGGGCCTGCACCTCCTTTATAGGAGTCCCCGCTTCTCAGGTCGCCATACGGCCATAGGCCGCTTATCCCCCTTTGGTAGTTGTCATTACCCAAGCCTGAATAGGCGGAAATGACCATCTTTTCTATTTCTTCGGGACCATTCAGGGCGTCCGAACTACCCACGGCCTGAGGCGCTTCATCCAAGAAGGAGTCGCAGCCTGAAAGCGAACCCATTACTAAGGCTGCCGATACAATATATGTTGTTATTTTTTTCATGATTGTGTATGATATTAGAATGTGAGATTTAAACCAAAAGTAAACGAACGGGGAACGGGATAAGCAGTGTTGGGTGTTTCAGGATCAGCTCCTGTGAATGCATTGTCGCCCCAACTCTTCTTAACCAGCAGAAGATTCTGCCCCGAAATATAGATGCGTGCCTGCTGCAAGCGTACTGCCTGCATGGCTGATTGCGGTAAGCGGTAGCCTAACTCCAGATTAGCCAGCTTGAGGAAAGAAGTATTCTCAATGAAGTAATCAGAGCGGCGGCTCTCATCGTTGACGTTATTGGCCGATGCAGCCGGTATGGTTGAGCTTGTGTTATCCGGTCTCCAGGCATCCAACAACCTTCGTCCGTAGTTTTGTCCACCAAAGAAGCCATAGAAGTCGGTGAAGCTCTTGACATCGTTATAGACCAACGAGCCTACCTGTCCGTTCCAGAACAGCGAGAGATCGAAGTTGCGGTAAGCAGCCGTCATGTTTAAACCATAGAGGAAATCAGGGTCTGATACGCCCAGCCAGGTACGGTCTTCATCGTTTATCTTGCCATCGCCCGTCAGGTCTTTGTAGCGTATGCGTCCTGGGGCTTTGCCGGGTTGGTCTGCAGCTGCATCTACTTCAGCCTGATTTTGGAATATGCCATCTGTTTGATAGCCGAAAAGAGAACGCCATGGACGTCCAAGAATCGTTTGATCGTTACCATTGCCGGGATAGGAATTGACCACATCTTCCGGAAGCTTGGTTATCTTGTTGCGATAGCTGGCCAGATTACCGGTGATGCTCCAATCCACTTCTCCTGATTTCTGCTGATAGGTCAGCAGCAATTCAATACCACTGTTTTCCATACTCGCTCCATTTACGTAACGGTCTCCTCCGTAGCCTATCGTAGCAATATAAGGAGGTTTTACTAAGATATCGTTTGTTTTCTTGAAGAAATAATCGACTGAACCTGTCAGTTTCTGACCCATAAAACCGAAGTCGATACCTGCATTGCTTTGCGTGGTAGCCTCCCATTTCAGATCGGGGTTCGGGCGCTGTACGCGAATAAAGCCTGATGGCAGTGTACCCTGGCCTGTTCCGCTGATATCATAAGCTGTACCATTATCGCGTTCCCAAGTTGGATCTGAGCCGTAGAGTGCCTGGTAGAGGCCGTATGCTGCGTAGTTGTCAATCTCCTGGTTACCGGTTTGCCCCCATCCATAACGTAGTTTCAAGTCGGATACAATACCTTTTGCTCCTTCAAAGAAGGCTTCCTCACTCACGCGCCATCCTAAAGAGAAGGCGGGGAAGGTACCCCAACGGTGGTTTTCTCCAAATCGGGAAGAACCATCGCGTCTCAGGGTTACGGATGCTAAGTACCTATTGTCATAGCTATAGTTTATTTTGCCGAAGAAGGAAGAGAGGGCGTAGGTAGTACCTGACCCGCTATTACGGAAATTGCTTTCACCGGCATTCAGATACATATAATCGGGTGTTTCAATAAGAAAGCCATCGCGTCCGGCAGCCATTCGCTCTAAACGATAGGATGTCATCTCTTGTCCCACCAATACGTCAAAACTGCTTTTCTCCAAATCAAACGTATAATTCAATACATTACTCAATATCCAGTTTCCACCGTAGTTGGCGTCTGTATTCAAACGAGCTGTATTGTCAGACATGAAACCCGAGGTGTAGGTCTTCTGCATTTCCCTTTTCCAGTAGCCTGTATAATCTACTCCCAGCTTGGAGCGGAAGTTCAATCCTTTTATAATCTCTACCGCCAGGTTTACATCACCGAATATGCGGAACACGTCCTCATGGTTTTGTTTGTTATCTTCAATCAGGCGAACCGGGTTTTGGCGGTCGCTCATTCCATTACTGGGGCCTCCCCAACCACCGTCCAAGGAATAGACGGACACGATGGATTGGAGGTTTTTAGCATTATCCTGAAGACCTCCTCCACTGAGCAGGGAGCTACGCGTTTTAGAAAGCGATAGGTTTTCCCCAATCGTTACGCGGTCGTTAAAGAGTTTGTAATCGCTGTTGAGGCGAACGGTAAGCCTATTGAAATAAGTGCCTTTCACGGTTCCATCATTACCATAATAGTTGGCCGAGAAAAGGGCGCGGCCTTTCTTGGCTCCGCTGGTAACGGTCACATTATAGTTCTGCGCTACGCCCAAGCGGCTGATTTCTTTTATCCAGTCTGTGTCCGATGCGCGCATTACGTTATTGCCTCCCACCTGGAGGTATTCAGGGATAATCACTTTGTTAAGAATTGCATTTCCGTTGGAGTCGCGGCTCCAGTCGTAGGAATAATCTCCTACTTTGACATTCGTTGAGGGATCTCTTAATACCCCATCATTGATGGCGGCCTGCCATTTAACGATACCATGTTCTTCGGTGTTCAGCAGGTCTAAGGAACGTTGCCATTGCTGTGTGGTCAGAGAAGCGCTAAATTCTACGTTTGTAGCGTCCGGTTTCCCTTTCTTGGTGGTAATGATGATGACCCCGTTTGCTGCACGCGAACCATAGATGGTTGCTGCAGATGCATCTTTCAGCACTTGAATGGACTCAATATCGGAGGTGGCAATCTCGTTCATAGAACGAGTGCTGGGTATTCCATCGATGATATAAAGCGGACGGGTGCTACCTAAGGTGGATACGCCGCGTATCTTGATGTCTACATCGCCATTAGGCTGACCTGTGTTCGTGATATGCACACCCGGTACGCGCCCTTGCAAGGACTGAATGGCATTACTGGTGTTGATGGTTTTGATTTCATCCATTTTCACTACCGACACAGCACCCGTCAGGTCGGCTTTCTTTTGAGAAGAGTAGCCGGTAACGACCACATCGCTTAATGTCAGTACGTCTTCCTTCAGGGCGATTTGAATGCTCGTGCTTGCAGTAGCGATTACTTCCTGTGTGATATAACCAATATAACTAATACGAATGGTACTTCCCTGCGGCAACGAGAGGCTGAAGTTGCCATCCATATCCGTGATAACGCCATTGGTAGACCCTGTTTGAATAACGGAGGCTCCAATAACAGGATAATTGTCTGTTGTGGAGACTACCGTCCCCCTAACCGTGACTTGTTGTGCAAATACCGATTGTGCAGTCAACAGACATACAATCCATACCCATCCTACCTTTAAAATGTGATTGTGTAATGTTTTCATGTGCAGAAAATTTATTGTTAAGAATTTCCGGCAAATATAGATGGCGCCAATAAGGCAAACGATAACAAAACCCATACAAACTATCACATTTGTATCCCTAATGAAACAATTTTCAGCCCTCTATAAAATTTGCAGGATAGATATGACATTTATGTAATTACCTGCTCTCTTCCTGATATTCTTTGGGGGTTGTGCCGAAGAGGGTCTTGAAGCATTTGGAGAAATAGGCGGGGGAGGAGAAGCCGGTGTTGTAGGCTATCTCGCTTATGGATTGTTGTTTTTGCAGGAGCAGGATGGCAGCTTTGCGGAGACGAAAGTTGCGGAGGTAACCCACAGTCGTTGTGCCGGTGAGGTCTTTTATCTTGCGGTGAAGGTGACCGCGAGAGATAGCCAGCGTATCGCTAAGCTTCTCTACGTTATACTCCGCATCGGTATAAACGGCTTCTATTTGCGCCAAAAATTTGCGAAGGAAAAGGTCGTCCATGTTTTCTATCTTTCCCGGGTCGGTTTGCAGCAGATGTGAATCCTGTAGTTTGGTGAGGAGTTGCTCGCGTATGCGTTTATGTTCTTTCAGAAGGCTAATGATTTTCACCTTTACAAAGTTTGTTTGGAATGGCTTCTGGATGTAGTCGTCGGCACCGCCTGTAATGGCATACATCTTTTGACGTTCTTCCGACAGGGCGGTTAGGAGTATGACGGGGATATGGCAGAAGGGAACTTCGCTCTTTATCGTGCGGCATAAATCAAACCCATTCATTTTGGGCATCATTACATCGCTTAACACCAGCGACACCTCTTCGCGTTGGAGTACATCGAGCGCCTCTTTCCCGTTGGTTGCCGTCAGGATACTGAAATTTGTTTGCAACTCATTTTCCAGATATTCCAATACCTCTCGATCGTCTTCTACAATCAGAATATGATACGGATAATGTTCAGATAGTAGCGCTTTCTCTTCGGTATCATCCAAATTGGAAGCCTCGAAGGAGAGTGCTGATTGGGGTAATTCCGTTAGGGCGTCTTCCGAAAAAAGCTCTTTGTTCTTTGTTAGTCTCACAGTAAAGAGGCTCCCTTCTCCGGGAATGCTGCTTACTGATATATTTCCGTGGTGCATACTGATATACTCTTGTACCAGATGCAGCCCGATACCTGTACCCGAGGGGCTGTTCTCTGTATAAAAGCGGTCGAATAAATAAGGAAGGTTTTTAGGCAGGATGCCTCGCCCGGTATCTTTTACCGTGATGAATACCTCCTCCTCGTTTTCCGATAGCGCCACCTCTATGCATCCTCTGTCGGGTGTGAATTTGAAGGCATTCGACAGAAGGTTTACCAGCACTTTTTCCATCCTGTCACGGTCTATCCAAACCATAGCCGTTTTTATGTCGGAAAGAAAGCGAAAATCTATCTGGCGTGAGACAGCCATACTCTCGAAATACGTCTTTATTTCTTCTGCAAAGGGGACGATGTTCGTTGCTTGTATCTTCAACGTTTCCATTGAGTTTTCCAGCTTTCGGAAGTCCAGTATCTGATTGATTACACGCAGAAGCCTGTCGGCATTTCGCTGCATCAACTGAAGGTCGCCGATATAAGGCGAATCTTTCATTAGTGTGAGGAGCTTATTCAAGGGGCCGAGAATCAACGTAAGCGGTGTGCGCAATTCATGAGATACATTGGTGAAGAACTGTAGCTTCTGAGCTGTCACTTCTTTTATCTCTTTATTGAGGGCAAGCAGTTTCCGATGCTGTTCCTGCTCCTTCTGATTCAACTCGCGAAGCTCCCTGTTGCGGTGTTTGATTTTCCGGTTCATATAGAACGTATAGATGAGTAACAGTATCACGGTGACAGTCAGGAGGGAAATAAAACCCAATGAGTTTTGCAGAAACTGGAAGCGATTCAGCAGATTATCTATACTGCTCCGTTGGCGTTCGATGCGCTGTTGATAGTTCTGGATGGTTTTGTTTTGTACGATAAGCGTCCGGGCGCTCGATTTATCTACCTGTGCAGTTTCGAGTGGGATGTATTTATCCACCGGCTTACCCTCAAGAATGTCCATAGCTGCGCGAATCACCTGCTCGCCCCCGGTTGGATACATAAAGGAGGCATTGATATTCTCTTCGGCCA
>BNTS01000106.1 GCA_025996775.1 Bacteroidia bacterium
TTCCTTTAAAAGCCCGTTCTGGAATTAATAACGTAGAAGCAGACAAATTATTTGAATTGTTGGCAAAAAATGCCATGAAGGGCAATTCTCAGATATGAGTATTACATACGGCGACCGTTTTGCACACTTTTGGACAACAAAAAAAGGATAATCCTTTGGGGGATTATCCTTTTTTTGTTGTTTGCAGGGAGATTACTTACGGATACCGAGTTCTTTGATGATATTACGGTATCTTGCGATGTCCACCTTTATTAGATAGTCTAATAGACGACGACGTTTACCTACCAGCATCTTGAGCGCTCTTTCTGTGTTATAATCTTTGTGATTCGCCTTTAAGTGCTCCGTCAAATGGGAGATACGGAAGGTGAATAATGCAATTTGGCTCTCTGGAGAACCGGTATCTGTAACTGACTTACCGTGCTTCTCGAAAAGCTCTTGTTTTTTTGTTGAATCTAAATACATGATCCTTTTTACTTTAATAAATTAATACTATATTATCTAAGCGGATGCAAAGATAGATATTACTTTTTGACTTACAACAGTTTTCACGGTTTTTTTATGATACCATGATTTTTTGTTGTACTTTTGCAGCCACAAACTTAGTCTCAATGCAAAAGATTAGAAATATCGCGATTATTGCGCACGTAGATCACGGGAAAACAACCCTCGTGGACAAAATGTTACTGGCCGGAAAGCTTTTCCGGGAAGGTCAGGATAACTTAGACCAGTTTTTAGATAGTAACGATTTAGAGCGCGAACGGGGAATAACGATCCTCGCCAAGAATGTATCCATCCAATATAAAGGATATAAGATAAACATTATTGATACTCCGGGGCACGCCGATTTTGGAGGCGAAGTGGAACGAGTGCTGAACATGGCTGACGGATGCCTGCTGTTGGTGGACGCCTTTGAAGGACCGATGCCTCAGACACGTTTCGTGCTTCAAAAGGCTATCCAATTGGGCTTGAAGCCTATCGTGGTTATTAATAAGGTAGATAAGCCGAACTGTCGCCCGTCGGAAGTACAGGAGATGGTGTTCGACCTGATGTATAGCCTCGACGCTACGGAAGAGCAGCTTGACTTCCCTACCATCTACGGCTCGGCCAAGCAGGGCTGGATGTCGGAAGACTGGCAGAAGCCTACCGATAATATTTTCCCTCTTCTGGATGCTATCATCGAATACATACCGGAGCCGGAAGTACTGGAAGGTACGTCGCAGTTGCTGATTACGTCGCTTGACTATTCCAAGTATGTGGGACGTATTGCCGTAGGCCGCGTTCATCGTGGCGAAATTAAGGAAGGACAGGAAATCATGCTGTGCAAACGCGACGGCACGATGACTAAATCGAAGATAAAAGAGGTGAATGTGTTTGAAGGTCTGGGACGTACCAAAGTCTCTTCCGTACAATCAGGCGATATATGTGCGCTAATTGGTATCGAAGGGTTTGAGATTGGTGAAACCGTTTGCGACGTAATTGACCCGGATCCCCTGCCTACCATTGCCATTGATGAGCCTACCATGTCGATGCTCTTTACCATTAATAACTCTCCTTTCTTCGGTAAGGATGGGAAGTACGTAACCTCCCGGCATATTTTCGAACGTTTGCAGAAGGAATTGGATAAGAACCTGGCGCTAAGGGTAGAGCCTACAGACACGGCAGACTCTTGGCTGGTGTACGGACGCGGTGTGCTCCACCTCTCCATCCTGATTGAAACGATGCGTCGCGAAGGCTATGAGCTACAAGTTGGCCAGCCTCAGGTTATCATCAAAGAAATAAACAGCATAAAGTGCGAGCCGGTTGAGCAATTAACCATCAACCTGCCGGAAGAAAATTCCAGCCGCATCATCGACATCGTTACCAAACGCAAGGGCGAGATGACCATGATGGAAAGCAAGAACGACAGGATGCATCTGGAGTTCACCATTCCTTCACGAGGCATCATCGGCCTCAACAACGCTTTGCTGACGGCGTCTGCCGGAGAAGCTATCGTTGCCCACCGCTTCCTGGAATACCAACCTTGGAAAGGGGAGATCGAGCGCCGCTTGAACGGCTCTATCATAGCCATGGAAACCGGTACGGCCTTTGCTTATGCCCTCAACAATCTGCAGTCACGCGGCCGTTTTTTCATCTCTCCGCAAGAGGAAGTATATGCCGGACAAGTTGTTGGCGAGCACACCAAGGAAGGCGATTTGGTAGTAAACGTAACCAAATCAAAGAAGCTGACCAATATGCGCGCTTCAGGCTCCGACGATAAGATAGCCCTGGCTCCCCCGGTAATCTTCAGCTTGGAAGATGCTTTGGAATACATCAAGATAGACGAATACGTAGAAATCACCCCTTCCTACATGCGTATGCGTAAAATCGTCCTCGATGAATTAGAACGCAAAAGACAAAACAGATAAGACGTCCGTTCATAGGCAATGCCATTTATAATGCCGGTACGGAAAAAAAGAATCTGCAAGAGTGAATCTCGTTGAGAGACTACTCTTGCAGATCTATTTAGGATCAACTATTAATCGGTCAGGATAGTTTCCGGGCGCCGTCGCTGATTACTACGTCGTATAGCTTAGGGGCATGGCCGAATTTCTCAGTATAGGCTGAGAAGGCTTCTTTGACGAAATTGTCGTATAGTTCTTCTTTTACCAAGTTGATGGTGCAGCCTCCGAAGCCGCCTCCCATGACACGCGAACCGGTTACGCCGGTCTTTTTGGCTATCTCGTTCAAGAAGTCTAACTCCTCGCAACTTACTTCATATAGCTTGCTCATGCCGTGATGCGTACCATACATCCGGTCGCCTACAGTTTCGTAGTCACCTTTCTCAAGAGCGGCGCATACGTCCATCACCCGTTGTACTTCTTCTATCACATATTCGGCTCGCTTATAGTCTTCTTCGCTCACATCGGCTTTTACCTCGTTTAACATATCCAGCGTGGCATCGCGAAGGAATTCTACTTCGGGATGGTTCTTGCGGATAGCAGCAGCTACAGTTTCGCAGGATTGACGGCGCTTGTTGTAGGCCGACGAAGCCAACTCGTGCTTTACTACCGAATCAAGCAGTACCAATTTATAGCCTATCGGATTGAATGGATAGTATTTATATTCGAGCGAGCGGCAATCGAGCAGCAGCAAACTGCCTTCTTTTCCGAAGACAGAGGCGAACTGATCCATGATGCCGCAATTTACACCGCAATAGTTATGCTCTGTAGCCTGCCCAATTTTGGCCAGTTCAAACTTATCGACGCCTAACGAAAAGAGGTCGTTTAATGCAAAAGCATAGGTACTTTCAAGCGCTGCAGACGACGACATACCTGCTCCCAGAGGAACATCCCCCGAGAAGGCCGTATCGAAACCACCAATCTTTCCGCCCCGTTTGATGATCTCGCGGCATACGCCGAAGATATATCTCGCCCAACTCCGGGTGGGAGCTTCTTCTTCCGTCAAACCAAACGTGGCTGTTTCGTTCAAGTCAAGCGCTACGGCGTTTATCTTGTTCGTCCCGTTCAGTTTGATTTCCGCTACCATACCTTTATCTATGGCACCGGGGAATACAAACCCGCCGTTATAATCAGTGTGCTCGCCAATCAGGTTGACACGCCCGGGAGACGCATACACGGAGCCGGTTGCTCCGTTGAAATGATCGGCAAAGCCTTTTCTTACTTTTTCTACATTCATACTATTAAATTATTAGTCTACAGGAATATCCTTATTTACATTCTTACTGCCTACTAAAGCATAGAATAATAGATAAGCCAAGCAAGCTACTACTACCCAATAGCTGGGCAAATAACCTGCAACATCTGCAATGTAACCTTGAATAGCCGGAAGAATACCACCACCGCAAACTAATACCATGAAGATACCGGAAGCAGCAGCCAGGTATTTACCCAAACCTTCAACAGCCAGGTTGAAGATACCACCCCACATGATAGAGGTGCAAAGACCTACCAAAACAAAGAATACGGCAGTAATAGGAACTTGTGTAAGCCCGAAGGAAATACCGGTTGTGGTTTGTTGCAATACAGGCATGGAAACGAGTGATGAAGTAGACGAGAAAATACCACAAAGAACCAACACTAAACCTGAAGCAGAAGCCACAGTAAGCATTATCTTACTGGACACTTTTCCTCCAATGGAAGCGCCTACCAAACGACCTATCAACATCAAGAACCAATAGGTTCCAACAACAAATCCGGCGGTTGTGGTATCAATGCCTCCTGCATTAGGGTCGCTAAGGAAGAGGTTCAAAATACCCGGAGTACCTACTTCTAAACCAACATATACAAAGATAGCAATAGCGCCCAAAACGAAATGGCGGAACTTCAAAGCGCCAGCCATCAAATCGCCCAATTTCTCATTCGATTTTTCTTCGTTAGGTTCCGGAATCTTAACAGCCCATAAAACAACAAAGGCAAGAGCAAACACTGCCATAGCAATGTACATTACAGGGAATACATCTGTAATTTGAGCTTTCGTTGCTTCACCAATTAAAACACCTACTAAAATAGGAGTAAGGGTTGCCATGATGGAATTAAAGGAACCGCCAACCTGAATAAGTTGATTTCCCTTATTGCCGCCACCGCCCAGTGTATTCAACATCGGGTTTACACAAGTTCCTATTACTGCCGTATTCTTTGTTTTGGTAGGTCTTTGCACCTCTATCATGTGGGGTGGTATCTTCAACCTGGCTGTTGAAGGTTTGGGTAAATACCTGGCTCCCCCGGTAATCTTCAGCTTGGAAGATGCTTTGGAATACATCAAGATAGACGAATACGTAGAAATCACCCCTTCCTACATGCGTATGCGTAAAATCGTCCTCGATGAATTAGAACGCAAAAGACAAAACAGATAAGACGTCCGTTCATAGGCAATGCCATTTATAATGCCGGTACGGAAAAAAAGAATCTGCAAGAGTGAATCTCGTTGAGAGACTACTCTTGCAGATCTATTTAGGATCAACTATTAATCGGTCAGGATAGTTTCCGGGCGCCGTCGCTGATTACTACGTCGTATAGCTTAGGGGCATGGCCGAATTTCTCAGTATAGGCTGAGAAGGCTTCTTTGACGAAATTGTCGTATAGTTCTTCTTTTACCAAGTTGATGGTGCAGCCTCCGAAGCCGCCTCCCATGACACGCGAACCGGTTACGCCGGTCTTTTTGGCTATCTCGTTCAAGAAGTCTAACTCCTCGCAACTTACTTCATATAGCTTGCTCATGCCGTGATGCGTACCATACATCCGGTCGCCTACAGTTTCGTAGTCACCTTTCTCAAGAGCGGCGCATACGTCCATCACCCGTTGTACTTCTTCTATCACATATTCGGCTCGCTTATAGTCTTCTTCGCTCACATCGGCTTTTACCTCGTTTAACATATCCAGCGTGGCATCGCGAAGGAATTCTACTTCGGGATGGTTCTTGCGGATAGCAGCAGCTACAGTTTCGCAGGATTGACGGCGCTTGTTGTAGGCCGACGAAGCCAACTCGTGCTTTACTACCGAATCAAGCAGTACCAATTTATAGCCTATCGGATTGAATGGATAGTATTTATATTCGAGCGAGCGGCAATCGAGCAGCAGCAAACTGCCTTCTTTTCCGAAGACAGAGGCGAACTGATCCATGATGCCGCAATTTACACCGCAATAGTTATGCTCTGTAGCCTGCCCAATTTTGGCCAGTTCAAACTTATCGACGCCTAACGAAAAGAGGTCGTTTAATGCAAAAGCATAGGTACTTTCAAGCGCTGCAGACGACGACATACCTGCTCCCAGAGGAACATCCCCCGAGAAGGCCGTATCGAAACCACCAATCTTTCCGCCCCGTTTGATGATCTCGCGGCATACGCCGAAGATATATCTCGCCCAACTCCGGGTGGGAGCTTCTTCTTCCGTCAAACCAAACGTGGCTGTTTCGTTCAAGTCAAGCGCTACGGCGTTTATCTTGTTCGTCCCGTTCAGTTTGATTTCCGCTACCATACCTTTATCTATGGCACCGGGGAATACAAACCCGCCGTTATAATCAGTGTGCTCGCCAATCAGGTTGACACGCCCGGGAGACGCATACACGGAGCCGGTTGCTCCGTTGAAATGATCGGCAAAGCCTTTTCTTACTTTTTCTACATTCATACTATTAAATTATTAGTCTACAGGAATATCCTTATTTACATTCTTACTGCCTACTAAAGCATAGAATAATAGATAAGCCAAGCAAGCTACTACTACCCAATAGCTGGGCAAATAACCTGCAACATCTGCAATGTAACCTTGAATAGCCGGAAGAATACCACCACCGCAAACTAATACCATGAAGATACCGGAAGCAGCAGCCAGGTATTTACCCAAACCTTCAACAGCCAGGTTGAAGATACCACCCCACATGATAGAGGTGCAAAGACCTACCAAAACAAAGAATACGGCAGTAATAGGAACTTGTGTAAGCCCGAAGGAAATACCGGTTGTGGTTTGTTGCAATACAGGCATGGAAACGAGTGATGAAGTAGACGAGAAAATACCACAAAGAACCAACACTAAACCTGAAGCAGAAGCCACAGTAAGCATTATCTTACTGGACACTTTTCCTCCAATGGAAGCGCCTACCAAACGACCTATCAACATCAAGAACCAATAGGTTCCAACAACAAATCCGGCGGTTGTGGTATCAATGCCTCCTGCATTAGGGTCGCTAAGGAAGAGGTTCAAAATACCCGGAGTACCTACTTCTAAACCAACATATACAAAGATAGCAATAGCGCCCAAAACGAAATGGCGGAACTTCAAAGCGCCAGCCATCAAATCGCCCAATTTCTCATTCGATTTTTCTTCGTTAGGTTCCGGAATCTTAACAGCCCATAAAACAACAAAGGCAAGAGCAAACACTGCCATAGCAATGTACATTACAGGGAATACATCTGTAATTTGAGCTTTCGTTGCTTCACCAATTAAAACACCTACTAAAATAGGAGTAAGGGTTGCCATGATGGAATTAAAGGAACCGCCAACCTGAATAAGTTGATTTCCCTTATTGCCGCCACCGCCCAGTGTATTCAACATCGGGTTTACTACCGTGTTAAGTAAACACATAGAGAAACCGGCTACAAAAGCACCGATGAGATAAACATAAAAACCTGCATCACCGGAATGGCCTGAGAGGTATTGGATACCTACTCCTATAAAGCCGATGGCAATGGCCAGAAGAGCTGTCTTCTTATAACCAATCTTCGTCAATAAGATACCGCCCGGTATACCCATCACAGCATAAGCGATAAAGTTAGCCATATTACCCATAATTCCCAAGAAGTTGGAAACCTGGAACTGGTTTTTTAACACAATTCCCATTGGAGCTGCCAGGTTAGTTACGAATGA
This sequence comes from Bacteroidia bacterium, assembly GCA_025996775.1. GTDB lineage: Bacteria > Bacteroidota > Bacteroidia > Bacteroidales > Tannerellaceae > DFXE01. The sequence continues at coordinate 7,359 of BNTS01000106.1, forward strand.
GATCATACCAAAGAGCAGGATCATCATAATGATAGGCAGTGCGTAATTCTTTTGTTGTGAACTTGTTGTCATAATTTTAATCTTTAGTTATTAATTTGTTACGTATAGATTTTCATTAATTCGTTTGTTTATTCTGCTGAGAATTTAAACACCGTATCACTCACGAAGGTTTCTCCCGGTCGTAATACGGTAGTGGGATAATCCGGTTCGTTCGGACTATTGGGGAAATGCTGTGTCTCGAGGCATAAAGCCGCCTTTTCGGGGTAACGTTGTCCGTTCTTTCCGACGAAGTTACCCGTCATCCAGTTGCCGGTATACAGTTGTACACCGGGTTGGGTGGTGAATACTTCCAACACAATCCCTGTTTTGGGAGAATACACACGGGCGCAATATGAGAGTTCGTCCGGCTTTACCTTGTTTAATATATAGGTATGATCGTATCCTCTGCCGAAGATGAGAGCCTCGAAGGGTTCGTTTATCCGTTCGCCAACTTCGTGCGGGGTACGGAAGTCCATTGGCGTACCGGCCACTTCAGCTTTGGGGCCATAGGGGATGGAAGTATCATCGGTGGAGAGATAGTAGTCGGCATTGATAGTCAACAGGTGGTCGCCAATATAGGGGTCGCCTGCTCCGGAAAGGTTGAAGTACGAGTGGTTGGTGAGGTTCAGCACTGTCGGTTTATCCGTTTCTGCCTGGTAGGTAATACCAAGCTCGTTCTTTTCAGAGAGACGGCATGTCACCGTCACTTTCAGCTTGCCGGGATATCCTTCTTCGCCATCGGCCGAAGTATAGGTCAGAACAAGTATCTGAGCATCTTGCTTTTCGATGTCCCATACCACAGAATTAAAGCCTTTGATACCGCCGTGCAGGCTATTCGGCCCGTTGTTGATGGGCAGGTTATACACCACGCCATCCAGTTCGAACCTGCCTTTGGCAATGCGATTTGCATAGCGTCCGCATACGGCGCCGAAGTAAGGCTCTTCCGAGTGAAGATACTCTTCAATGGAGGGGTGCCCGGTTACTACATCTACCTTGTTACCGTTTTTATCAGGTACAACAATAGAAACTAATTTAGCGCCATAATTTAAAATGGCAACCTCAGCTCCCTGCTTATTTGTAAGGACGCATAACTTTATTTCTTTTCCGCCTATTTGTTTTTCGAAGTCTGCGCTGTTTAGGCCGGAAAGTGTCTTCGTGTTTCCCATGTAGGTTATAATGTCATGAATTAGCCAATAAAAGTACTCCTTCTTCAGATATTAAACATCATTCGAGGAATGTTTTTTAGCATAATTAATATTTCGTTTCATTTGTTCCACATTTCCCATGATGCGAAGGCCTGAAGTAAAAGCATTTCAAGCCCATTTTTAACCGTAGCTCCTCCCATCTCTTTTCCTTTCTTCATAAAAAGGGTTTCATCAGGATTATAGAGTAAATCGTATAAAAAATGATTGGGAGTGAGCAGGTCGTAGGGGATGTTGGGACATTCATCCGCGTGGGGATACATACCAACGGGGGTTGTATTCACAATCAGAGTGTATTGTTCCATCGTTTTGGGAGATATCTCCTCATACGTTATGCAAAAATCGTGAAGGGTTCGTGAAACGAAGGTCGAGGCAATGCCCAATTGCTTCAATCCCTGAAATACGGCTTTAGACGAACCCCCTGTTCCCAATATCAAAGCCTTGCGGTGGGTATTGTTCAGAAGCGGCGCAATAGATTGCTTGAAGCCGATAATGTCTGAATTATATCCTTTCAGTTTTGTCTTTCCAAAGCTACCTTTCTTAAAGGTTATCACATTGACGGCGCCGATAAACCGGGCGTCATCATCTATCTCATCGAGCAGAGGCATGACCGAAGTCTTGTAGGGCAGGGTCACGTTAAGTCCGCGTAGATTGGGATTCTCTTTGATGATATTCTTTAATTCCTTGATATTGGCTATTTCAAAATTGACATATTCGGCATCCCTGTTCTCATCTTTAAACTTCTGGTTGAAGAATGTCTTTGAGAAGGAATGCCCTAATGGATAGCCTAATAAACCGTATTTTTCCATATAATTACTTGTGTATTTGTTGTTTTTTCGTGCCTGTATAGATGGAACATATCCCGAAAGTCAGTGAGCGCGCTCCAACTTCTACAAATCCCTGCCTGCTGAGTAAATCCGCCATTTCTTTTCCTTGCGGCACTACTTTTACAGATGCCGGGAGATAATGGTAGGCGGCCTTTTCTTTAGAGAACAAGCGGCCTATATAAGGGATAATCACCTTTGAATAAATTGTGTAAAGCTGCTTCATCGGGAAATGCCGGGGCGACGATAGTTCCAGTATCATCACGTGTCCGCCGAGTTTCAGCACCCGGAACATCTCGGAGATTCCCTTTTCAATATCTTCAAAGTTACGAACGCCAAAGGCAGCCGTCACGGCGTCGAACGAATTATCGGCGTAAGTGAGTGAGAGGCAGTCTTGCTTCTCAAACGAAATATTGTCGGCATATCCTGCTTGGGCCACTTTCTTTCTACCTACCTCCATCATCCCTTCCGAAATATCAGCTCCTATAATACTTTCAGGGCGAAGAGATTCGTAGAGGGAGATAGCCAAGTCGCCGGTTCCGGTTGCCAAATCAAGGATTCGGGCAGGAGAAAAAGGGCGCAAGCAGGCAATTCCCTTCTTGCGCCATCCTTTATCGACGCCGAGCGAAAGCGTATGATTGAGTTTGTCATACGTTCCGGCTATAGCGTCGAACATACGCTCCACCTGGACACGTTTGTGCTCAGGGGAGTCGTAGGGTAGTATTTTCTCAGCTCCGTATGCCATTTTATCTGTTATTCAACCAGTTGGTAACGTTTTTCTCAATACGTGAGAGCAAGTGGGTAGTGTCCTCTTTCACAAACGGTTCGCCAGTGATATGCTCATATAATTCGATATAGCGTTCGCTGATGCCGTCCACAATTGCAGGCGTCATTTCAGGAATCTTCTGCCCTGGTTTTCCCTGGAATCCGTTATCCATCAACCATTCGCGCACAAACTCCTTAGATAGTTGTTTTTGAGGCTCGCCCTTCGCAAACCTTTCCTCATACCCTTCGGTATAAAAATAGCGCGAAGAATCCGGCGTATGAATTTCGTCTATCAGATAGATAACGCCATCTCTTTTACCAAATTCATATTTGGTATCTACCAGAATAAGCCCACGTTGGGCGGCAATCTCGCTTCCTCTTTTGAAGAGTTCCAAGGTATATTGTTCCAGCACGTTATAATCGGCTTCCGTCACCAATCCCTGTTTGATAATCTCTTCTTTGGAGATGTCTTCATCATGCAGTCCTTGCTCAGCTTTGGTGGTAGGCGTAATAATGGGAACGGGGAAACGTTGGTTTTCACGCATGCCTTCGGGAAGGGGTACACCGCAAATTTCGCGCGCTCCGTTTTTGTATGCACGCCAAGCGCTTCCACAGAGATAGCCGCGCACTATCATTTCTACCGGGAATCCGGTACACTGTACGCCTACGGTAACCATAGGGTCGGGAGTAACCAGCTTCCAGTTGGGGCAAATATCCATTGTGGCGTCTAAAAACTTAGCCGCTATCTGATTCAGCATTTGTCCCTTATAGGGAATACCCTCAGGCAAAACAACATCGAACGCAGAAATGCGGTCGGTGGCTACCATTACCAATACTTCATTGTTGATGTTGTATACATCACGCACTTTTCCGTGGTACACGCTTTTCTGTCCCGGAAAGATGAAATCTGTTCTAACTAAAGCGCTCATATTTAATTGTTATTTATTAATTGCTTGATCTTCGTTCTTAGGTTTCTTGTTGAATTTCTCGTAGGCTTCTACTATGCGTTGCACTAATTTGTGACGGACGATGTCTTTTTTGGTGAACTCTACCTTGCCGATTCCTTTTACACCTTTGAGGATGTGCATGGCTTGCACCAAGCCGGAGGTGGCGGTATGGGGGAGGTCTATCTGGGTGATGTCACCGGTTACTATCATTTTGGCGTTCAGGCCCAAGCGGGTAAGGAACATCTTGATTTGATGCGTTGTAGTGTTTTGGGCTTCGTCAAGAATGATGATGGCGTCGCTCAGCGTTCTTCCGCGCATATAAGCAAGGGGCGCAATCTGGATGATGTTGTTCTCCATGTATTCCTTCAGCTTGATGCCGGGAATCATATCGAGCAAGGCGTCGTATAGGGGCTGAAGATAGGGATCGAGCTTGTCTTTCATCTCACCGGGCAGAAAGCCCAGCTTTTCTCCGGCTTCTACGGCTGGGCGACTCAGGATAATCTTCTTCACTTCCTTATTCTTCAGTGCGCGAACGGCCAGGGCTATGGCCACAAAGGTCTTTCCCGAACCGGCGGGGCCGATGGCAAATACCAGGTCGTTCTCTTCAAATGTTTTGACAAGCAACTGCTGGTTTTCGGTGCGGGCCACGATGGCTTTGCCGTTCATGCCGTGGATAATCAGGTTTTCCTGTTTCACAGCGGGGGGTGTTTTTCCTTTAACGATGTCGAGGATAATGTCTTCACTCAACGAGTTGTACTGCGAGGAGTACAACTC